>NZ_JBSXNQ010000057.1:0-138697 GCF_056857715.1 Marinobacter sp. L-13 | reverse complement strand
GTCCTGACGATTGCCTACTTCGACCGGTTGGGAGTGCCGAGACTCTCGTGAACCCTCAACGTCTCGAACCGCCCGGTGCGGACCCGCATGCCGGGTGGTGTGGGAGGGGTGGAGCCTCATGGCTCCCCCCTATCCCGATTTCCAGTTCCGGATGATTACTTTTCCAGATACTGAAGCTTGTTCGGCTTGCCATCCCACTCTTCAGCGTCTGGCAGTGGATCTTTCTTTTCGGTGATGTTCGGCCATTTGGCGGCCAGATCGGCATTCAGCTCAACAAACTGGACCTGATCGGCCGGCAGTTCGTCTTCCGAGAAAATGGCTTCGGCCGGGCACTCTGGCTCGCACAGGGCGCAGTCGATACATTCGTCCGGGTCGATTACCAGAAAGTTCGGTCCCTCGTAGAAGCAGTCTACCGGACAGACTTCCACGCAGTCTGTGTACTTACACTTGATGCAGTTATCAGTAACGATAAACGCCATAGTCAGATCCCTGGTCCAGTGGTCGGTCAGTCTCATCAGGAGCGCCGTCGGGCGCTGCCGTTATATTTTGGTGCGCGATATTGTAGGGAGCGACCCGCACAGCCGCAAGCGTTCGACTGCTATAACCTTATTACACAGATCAATTCTTCGCTATTTCTTCATCAACGCCTTCAGTTCGTAAAGCTGATTCATGGCATCCCGGGGGGTTAGTCCGTCGAGGTCCATGTCTTTAAGTGCCTCTTCCACGGCGCTGGGCTCCAGGCTGGCGAACATGTCGCCCTGGTAAACGGATTCATTTACCTTTGCTGCCGGCTTGGCCAGGGATGCGTTGTTGCCCTGTTCGGCGGCCGAGGCTGCCGGCGCCGCTGGCGAAGCGCTGCCCTCCAGGTGGGAGAGCTGGGTTTTGGCGTTACGGATCACATCCTGTGGCACGCCTGCCAGCTTTGCTACCTGCAGACCGTAGCTCTGGCTTGCCGGGCCATCATGCACGTTGTGCAGGAACACGATGCTGTCATCGTGTTCGGTGGCCGTCAGATGGACGTTTACGGCATGTTGCAGCTCATCGGCCAGCTGGGTCAGCTCGAAATAGTGGGTGGCAAACAGCGTGTAGCAGCGTATCTCCCGGGCAAGGTGTTCGGCAGTAGCCCAGGCCAGGGACAGGCCATCAAAGGTGCTGGTGCCACGACCAACCTCGTCCATCAACACCAGACTGTGCTCGGTGGCGTTGTGCAGGATGTTGGCGGTTTCGGTCATTTCCACCATGAAGGTGGAGCGGCCGCCGGCGATATCGTCCGAGGAACCCATGCGGGTAAAAATCCGGTCCACGGGGCCGATCACTGCCCGGTTGGCGGGCACGAAACTGCCGGTGTAGGCGAGCAGCGCAATCAGCGCGGCCTGACGCATATAGGTGGATTTACCGCCCATGTTCGGGCCGGTTATCACCAGCATGCGGCGCTGGGTGTCCATTAGCAGATCGTTCGGTACGAAGGGCTCGTCCAGCAACTGTTCAACCACCGGATGGCGCCCTTCCTCAATGTCAAAACCCGGGGATTCGCTGAACTCCGGCGCGGAAAAGCGCAGAGAGGTGGCGCGCTCGGCAAAATTACTCAGCACATCCAGTTCTGCCAGTGCCTGCGCGGCATCCTGAAGTGGCGCAAGTTGCCCGGCGACGGTTTCCAGTACGTCATCGTAAAGGCCTTTCTCACGGGCCAGGGCCCGGCTCTTGGCACTCAGGGCCTTGTCCTCGAACTCCTTGAGTTCCGGCGTGATGAATCGCTCGGCGTTTTTCAGGGTCTGCCGGCGAATATAATCCACCGGCGCCTGATCGGACTGGGCCCGGCTTATTTCGATGTAGTAGCCGTGGACCCGGTTGTAACCTACTTTGAGGGTGCTGATACCGGTGCGATCCCGCTCCCGGGTTTCGACATCCAGCAGATACTGGCCGGCGTTTTCGCTGATGTTGCGCAGCTCGTCCAGCTCCTCGTCGAAGCCTTCCCGGATGACCCCGCCTTCACGGATCACGACCGGGGGATTGTCGATGATGGCGCGCTCCAGCAGATCCGCCAGTTCCGGGTATTCCCCAATGATGGTCGCCAGCCTGACGACGTGGTGGGAATTGACCGGTTTCAGGGTTTCCTGCAGGTCCGGCAGGGCCTGGAAGGCATCCCGAAGCCGCGCCAGGTCTCTTGGCCGGGCCGAACGAAGGGCGACCCGTGCGAGCACGCGCTCAATGTCGCCAACAGCTTTCAGCAGATCGTGCACCGGCTCATAGTGGAACCCGTCCAGCAGTGCCGATACCGCCTGCTGACGCTGGCGGACGATTTCCACATCCCGAAGCGGCCGATTCAGCCAGCGCCGGAGTTCCCGTCCACCCATGGATGTGGCGGTGCGGTCCATGACCCAGGCGAGGGTATACTGGTGGCCGCCCATGAGATTGGTGTCAATTTCCAGATTGCGACGGCTGGCCGCGTCCAGGATGACTGCTTCATCGCGCCGTTCGCGGGTCAGCTTGCGAATATGGGGCAGGGCGGTACGCTGGGTTTCCTTGGCATACTGCAGCAGGCAGCCCGCGGCACAGACGGCGAGATTGAGTTCCTCGCAGCCGAAACCTGTCAGGTCCCTGACCTGAAGCTGATGGGTAATAACCCTGCGGGCCGTATCGGATTCGAAGAGCCAGGGCCCCTGACGGCGTATTCCGGTGAAACCCTCCAGAACGTCCTCGTAGGGAAAATCCTCGCTGATCAGGATTTCCGCCGGACGCAGGCGCTGCAGTTCGCCCTGCAGGGCCTCCAGGTTTTCCAGCTCCGACACGGCAAAACGGCCGCTGGAAATATCGAGCGAGGCAAAACCGAACTGCTCCCGATGGTTATAGATAGCCACCAGTAGATTGTCCCGTCGATCCTCCAGGTAGGCGTCGTCGCTCAGGGTCCCCGGTGTGACGATCCTCACCACCTGTCGCTCAACCGGACCCTTGCTGGTGGCAGGATCTCCGATCTGTTCGCAGATGGCGATGGATTGACCTGCCCGAACCAGCCGGGCAATGTAGCCCTCAGAAGAGTGATAGGGGATGCCGGCCATGGGGATCGGATTGCCGCCAGATTGGCCCCGGGCGGTGAGGGTAATATCCATCAGCTCGGCCGCTTTCTTGGCATCTTCATAGAACAGTTCGTAAAAGTCCCCCATGCGGTAAAAAACCAGTTCATTGGGGTGCTGGCCCTTGATCTTCAGGTACTGCTGCATCATTGGGGTGTGCTTGGAAAGATCGGTCTGAGCTGCTGACATGAACGGGTCCGGTAGCCTTGCTTTGGATGAAGGCGTGAATTGTAAGAAAATAACCGCCGTGATGAAACGAAGGAGGTCATTATGCTGGCCAGCGATCAGGAATTGGAAGAGGCAGGCAACCGCCTTGGTGAACGACTGCTGACAACCGGCCGTACCGTTGCGACGGCGGAGAGTTGCACCGGCGGCTGGGTTGCGAAGGTACTGACCGATCGTGCCGGTTCTTCGGCCTACGTGCTGGGTGGCCTTGTCACGTACAGCAATGAGGCCAAGCAGGGGCTTCTGGGCGTAACCCGGAAATCGCTGGATGAACACGGTGCGGTCAGCGAACCGGTGGTGCGGGAAATGGTTGCCGGTGCCCTGGTGGCGACAGATGCTGACGTTGCCGTGGCTATCAGTGGTGTTGCCGGGCCCGGCGGTGGCAGCGATGACAAGCCTGTGGGCACCGTCTGGTTTGCCTGGGGTAGCAGCCCGGCCTCCGCCGTGGCGGTGGTAAAACACTTTGAGGGTGATCGTGATCAGGTCCGCAGGCAGGCCGTTCTCTTTGCCCTTCAAGGGGTTAACAATTTTGTGGACGAAGTCTGACGGCTTTCACATCCGGAGGGGTTGGTCTCCTCTGCGGGTTATGTTTTAATACTGTTCAAATATACAGGGAATGGGCTGTTCGAGCTGTACAGATTCCCGATTCACTATTTCGCTGCCAGCCTTTTCCTGAGGGTGGCGGCCCAGGCGACAGAGGGTTTGCACTGATGGAAGACAACCGCAAGAAAGCATTGAGCGCAGCACTTGGGCAGATTGAGCGCCAGTTCGGCAAGGGCGCCGTGATGAAAATGGGCGATCAGCCCCGCGAAGCCATTCCTGCGGTCTCCACCGGTTCCCTTGGCCTGGACGTTGCCCTGGGTATTGGCGGTCTTCCATATGGTCGAATTTGCGAAATCTACGGTCCGGAAAGTTCCGGTAAGACGACGCTCACCCTCCAGGTAATTGCCGAAGCACAAAAAGCCGGCAAAACCTGTGCATTCGTGGATGCCGAGCACGCGCTCGATCCGGTTTACGCCGAAAAGCTGGGCGTCAATGTGGACGACCTTCTGGTGTCCCAGCCGGATACCGGTGAGCAGGCCCTGGAAATTGCCGACATGCTGGTTCGTTCCAATGCGGTAGACGTGATCATCGTGGACTCCGTGGCGGCCCTGACCCCGAAAGCGGAAATCGAGGGTGAAATGGGCGACAGCCACGTGGGTCTGCAGGCGCGACTGATGTCCCAGGCGCTTCGCAAGCTGACCGGTAATGTCAAACACGCTAACTGCCTGATGATTTTCATCAACCAGATCCGTATGAAAATCGGGGTTATGTTTGGCTCGCCCGAAACCACCACCGGTGGTAACGCGCTGAAATTCTACTCCTCCGTTCGCCTTGATATCCGCCGCATTGGTGCCGTGAAAGATGGTGACGAAGTGGTCGGTAACGAGACCCGCGTGAAAGTAGTCAAGAACAAAGTATCGCCGCCGTTCAAGCAGGCCGAGTTCCAGATTATGTACGGTAAGGGCATTTACCACATGGCGGAAGTGCTGGATATGGGCGTCAAGGAAGGCTTTGTCGACAAGTCCGGAGCCTGGTACGCCTACAATGGCGACAAGATCGGTCAGGGCAAGGCCAACGCCTGCAAGTTCCTGGAAGAAAACATGGACATTGCCAACGAGATCGAAGCCAAGGTTCGGGACAAGTTGATGCCCAAGCCTGAACCGAAGAAAGACGCAAAAGAAGAGCCTGCAGAAGCCAACGGCGAGCTGCTCTAAGCTTGATGTAGGGAGGACGTATGGATGGCATGAAGAAACTTTTGATTGTTGCCCATGCGCCTTCCCCGAACACCCTCCGCCTACGAGAAGCTGTGGATGAGGGTGCCCGCCATGAAGATATCGAAAACGTTGAAGTAACCGTTCTGGCACCGTTGGATGCCGGTCCCGAAGACGTTCTTGCCTGCGACGCCATTATTCTGGGCACCACTGAGAATCTCGGGTATATGAGTGGTGCTTTAAAAGACTTCTTCGATCGCAGCTACTATCCCTGCCTCGAGAAAACCCAGGGGCTACCTTTTGCCTATTACATTCGCGCCGGCCATGACGGCACGGGCACCAAGCGGGCAATAGAAAGCATTACCACCGGGCTACGCTGGAAGCTGGTCCAGGAGCCTTTGATCTGCCGGGGTGAATACCGGGAAGAGTTTGAAGATCAGTGTCGGGAGCTGGGGATGTATGTTGCGGCCAGCCTTGACGCCGGGCTGGTTTGATTCCGAAGGCCTGGCTCAGCTGGCAAACCGGTTGTAGAAGCCTTCAATCCGCGACAGGGCATTGTCGACAGTTCGTGAATAGCCCTTCTTGTCCAGGCAATAGCTGAACTGGACACTGACGCGATAGCCGGTCTGGAAGGGCTGGCATTCCACCACCCGGGCACAAACCCGCGATTCGCTGATGTACTTGCCGTCAAAATCCATGAACAGACGGGCGCCCGGCTCTACTGGTCGGGGGCATAGCACTGCCATTCCGTACCGGTTGAGGTCCAGGCAGGTAACCGGCGTGGGGTGTTTGCCACGACCAAGGAAGCTACGCTCCCGGAGCTGGACCTTCAGGCAGGAGGCGGGGTAACGATCCTTGATTCTGCGCTCTGCGGAATCATTGGTCATACGCTGGCGTCCGTTGCGTGCATTGTTTTTATGGTTGGGACATGAAGTGTAGTTCCGGAAAGGCTGGCTGAAAAATGAGCGGCGGCGGAATTGTGAACTGCCTAACAAAATCCCGCGCACTGTGCGCGACTCCAGAAATCTTCGTGCTGAACGCGACAGAGCCGACCGCAGAATCTACAATGACCGGCCAATGTGTTAACCGTTACAGGACCAAACCTTGAAGTCACTGCCTCTGCACCAGCTTTACAAAGCCTGTGTTCTGAAAGATCTGCCGTTCAAAACCACCAAGCAACTGGAGCCCCTGGCTGAAATCGTTGGCCAGAACCGTGCCCAGGAGGCTGTGCGTTTTGCTCTGGCAATGCCCCATGGCGGTTACAACGTCTATGCCGTTGGCCGTAATGGCCTGGGTAAGCGCACCATGATGCTGCGTTACCTCGAGCATCATGTGGATACGGATCAGCAGAGCCATGACTGGTGCTACGTGGCCAACTTCGAGGAGCCGCGCATTCCGAAGCTGTTGCAGCTCCCGGCCGGGAAGGGTACCCAGCTCAAACAGGATATGGAAAAGCTGATGAGTCGCCTGGTCAAGGTTATTCCCCAGACCTTTGATAGCGACAGCTTTCTTGAGCGCTCGGAACAGTTGAAAAACGAATACGGCAAAAAGCAGGAAGACGAGCTGGAGAAGGTGGCGGCCCAGGCCAAGCGCAAAAAAGTCAGCCTTACTGTGACAACCCCGGGCGGTTATCGGTTGGTGGCCATGAATGGCGACGAACCCCACACTGCGGAATCTTTCCAGGCTCTGACCGATGAGCAGCGCGACAAGTTCGAGGATGCCATCAACAAGCTTGAGAAAAAGCTCCGGCAGGCGCTTCGCAAACTGGCGGACTGGGAGCAGGAATACGCTGATAAACAGCAAGCCCTGAACCAGGAGACCCTCGAGAGTATCTCAGGCCATCAGATTGATGAGCTGATCGAGAAATACAAGGATCTGCCGGACGTGGTCGCCTTCTTTGAAGCGGTTCGGGCGGACTTGGTTGAAAATCTCGAGATTTTCCTCGATGACAACGAGGAACAGGCAGCGATTGCGTATGCGTCCCTCGACAAGAAGATGCCCCGCCGTTACCTCGTCAATGTTCTGGTGCATCAGAAAACCAACGAAGTGCCGATGGTTGTGGAGGATAACCCCACCTACCACAACCTGTTCGGTTACGTTGAGAACGTCACCTACAAGGGCACCGTGTTCACGGATTTCTCCCTGATTCGCCCGGGCAGCCTGCACAGGGCCAACGGCGGCTATCTGTTGATGGACGCCATCAAGGTTCTGGAGCAACCGTTTGTATGGGATGGCCTCAAGCGTGCGCTGCGTTCGAAGTCCATACAGATAAATTCCCTGGAACGGGAACTGACGCTGTCCGGAACCATCTCAATTGAACCGGAATCGGTGCCCCTGGACGTCAAGATTGTTCTGTTCGGCGACCGTGAAACCTGGATGTTGCTGCAGGAATACGATTCCGAATTCGCCGAGCTGTTTCGAGTCACGGCGGATTTCGAGAACGAAATGTACCGTTCCGATGACAGTCAGCTGTTATATGCCAAGTTCATCGCCAGCCTGGTGAGCGAGAAGAAGCTACTGCACTGTTCGAACAAGGCGGTTGCCCGGGTGATTGAACACAGTGCCCGTATGGCCGAGCATCAGGATCGACTGTCCCTGCATGCAGCCGATATTGCCAACCTGCTGCGGGAATCCGATTTCTGGGCCCGTCAGGCCGGTGCCAAGCTGATCCAGGACCTGCACGTTGAGCGAGCGCTCGAAAGCGCGAAATACCGCAGCAGCCGGATACGGGATCAGTTCTATGATTCCATCCGTGACGGCACAACGCTCGTAACTACAAGTGGCACGTGTGTTGGCCAGGTTAATGCACTCTCGGTGCTGTCCACGGGTGGATTTGAGTTCGGTCTTTCCAACCGTGTCACCGCTACCTGCTATTATGGAGATGGCGCGGTCATGGATATTGAGCGAGATGTAAAGCTTGGTGGCAATCTGCACTCCAAGGGCGTGATGATCCTGAGCTCCTGGCTAGCCTCCCATTTTGCGGTCAACGATCCGATGCACTTGTCGGCCAGTCTGACCTTCGAGCAGAACTACGGTGAAGTGGACGGAGACAGTGCTTCTCTGGCAGAGCTGTGCGCGCTGATTTCGTCCCTTTCCGGTATACCGGTTCGGCAGGATCTTGCGATTACGGGGTCGGTCAACCAGTTTGGTGAGGTTCAGCCCATCGGCGGTGTCAATGAAAAAGTGGAAGGCTTTTTTACCACCTGCCAGCTCAAAGGTGGGCTTTCAGGCAGCCAGGGTGTCATCGTGCCATCCACCAATGTGCAGAACCTGATGCTTGACAGCGAAGTGGTGCAGGCAGTGCGCGGGGGGCAGTTTGCGGTTTACGCGGTCGCCCGTGTTGAAGAGGCCATAACGCTGCTGCTTGGAAAGCCTGCGGGCAAGGCTGATGACAAAGGCAGGTACCCGAAGCAGAGCGTTTTTGGCATTATCCAGCAACGGCTAGAAAAAATGCGGGAACACGAGCGTCAGGAACATGCCCGTGACGACCATAAAGACCCGTCAATTCACTGACCGGCGATCATAAGAAAACGGACAGGAGAGAACACACCCATGACTGATATCCAGCAAACCGTGTACGTTGTTGAGGACGATGAAGCAGTCCGCGATTCCCTGGAGCTGCTGCTGAAATCCGACGGCAAGCCGGTAAAGACCTATGAGAGTGCAACCGCTTTCCTGAAGGACTACTCCGACAAGATGGCAGGCTGCATTGTGCTGGATATTCGCATGCCGGGCATGGACGGTATGGAGCTCCAGAAAAAGCTCAATGAAAAACACTCTATATTGCCGATTATCTTTGTGACGGGTCACGGTGACGTCCCCATGGCCGTCGACGCCATGAAAGAGGGCGCTGTGGACTTCATCCAGAAGCCCTACCGTGAGGAGGCACTGCTGGAGAAAATTGAGGCAGCCCTCAAACAGGATCTTGAGCAGCGCAAGTCTCTGGACGAGAAGCAGGAGATCATTCGCCGCATCAAGAGCCTGACCCCCCGGGAACACGAGATCATGGACCGTATGATTGCCGGTCAGGCCAACAAGGTGATTGCCATTGAGCTGGAAATCAGCCAGCGCACGGTCGAGATCCACCGTTCCCGCGTTATGCACAAGATGGGAACCCATTCCCTGGCACATCTCGTTCGTATGGTCCTGTCCGTAAAGGACCTTATCGACGCAGGGTGATCCCGGCGGCATCATACGGTTACTTTTCTAACCGGCCCGACATTTATGACTGAAGCTGTCAGCGAGAACTCGGAGGTGACGGTTCTGCTCGTGGATGACAATCCGCAGAACCTCAAAGTCCTCTATGAGACCCTGAAGGATAAAGGTTACCGGCTACTCATTGCCAACGAGGGCGAAAAGGCCCTCGACCTTGCCCACCGCCATCAGCCCGAAGTGATTCTCCTCGATATCATGATGCCGGAGATGGACGGTTATGAAGTCTGCGAGCGCCTCAAGGCCGCCCCGCAGACGGCCGACTGTGCCGTCGTCTTTCTGTCTGCGCTGGACGACCTGCAGGCAAAGGTGAAGGGCTTTTCACTCGGCGGTGCCGACTACATCTCCAAGCCGTTCCAGTCCCAGGAAGTGATCGCTCGCGTGAAAACCCACGCCAGCGTTATTCGTCTTGAAAGAGAGTTGCAGGCCCGCAACCGGGAGCTGCAAAGTGACCAGGCCCGGATTCTGAACTCCATCAGCGAAGGCATCTACGGCCTCGATGAGAACGGCATTATTGAATTTGCCAATCCGGCGGCGGCATCAATTGTTGGCTGCCCGGTGGAAGAGTTGATAGGTCGTGATTTCTTCGAAACCCACTTCGCGACTGCCGGTGACAATCCGGACGGACTGCCGGTGAAGGCGACCTGTCAGCAGGGTGTGGCCGAGAACCAGCGGGATATCCGAATGCTAAGGGCCGACGGAACCGGCTTTCCGGCGGAGTACCGCTCAACCCCGAAACTGGACTCTGACGAGCTCCACGGTGCCGTTGTTGTATTCCGGGATATCACCGCCGAACTGGACAATGAAAAGGCGCTGGAGGATGCCCGGCAACTGGTTCAGGAACAGCGCGACCAGCTTGCACATACCTCGCGCCTGACCACCATGGGTGAAATGGCCGCCGGCGTTGCCCACGAGGTGAACCAGCCGCTGACCGCCATCACCAATTATGCCCGGGTCGCCAAGCGGATGATGGTAAAGGAAAGCCCTGACATGGGGGTGCTCCAGGAGACCCTCGACAAGATCGAGGCACAGTCCCATCGCGCCAGTGAAATCATCCGACGCATTCGTCGATTCATGAAAAAACCGGCGACGGGCAAGGAAGTACTGTCGGTGCCCGCGTTGCTGGAAGACACCCGGCAGTTTGCCGAGGTGGATATGCGTAATAACAAGGGCGCTATTGAGCTGTCCGTGCCTGGGGATATGCCTGAGGTTCTGGCCGATCCGGTTCAGGTACAGCAGGTCGCCCTGAATCTGATTCGCAACGCTCTGGAAGCGACCAGCAGTATTGATTCCAGCGCGCCGGTAGAAGTGAGTGCCAGTGTGCAGGGTGGCACCTGTGTTCGAATCCAGGTGCGGGATCACGGCATCGGCCTCTCGGAAGATGCCGAAGAGAAACTGTTCCTGCCGTTCTTCACGACCAAGGACGAAGGGATGGGGATTGGTCTTTCAACCTGCCGTTCCCTCATACAGGCGCAGGGTGGCGACATCGGTTTCGAGCGGCCGGAAGGCGGTGGTGCCTGTTTCTATTTCACGTTGCCCGTTGCCGGCGCCCAGGGTTCCCCCTGCGCACCGGATGGCAAGCCTGCCTAAAGCCAGTCGACGCGCCCGGTTAGATGGGGCGCATCGCCTTTGGCATTCAGCACCTGGTAGTCCCACCCCGTTTCTCCGGTTTTCCAGTTCAGCTGGGCTGTACCAGGCAGAAACAGCGGTTTCTTGAACTGGCAGCTGATGCTGAGGGCACTGGCTTGCCAGCCTTCCTGTTGTTCCAGTAGCGCCAGTGCGTGGGCTTTGGTCCACATACCGTGGGCGATTGCCCGTGGAAAGCCGAACGCTTTGGCGCTCAGGGCATGCATGTGGATCGGGTTGCTGTCGCCGGATACCCGGGCGTATTGCCGGCCAATCGATTCGGGCGCCTTGAAATTTTCGGTGTTTGGATAACGTTCCAGCTCTGGCGGTGTTTTTTTGCCGGACGACTTGCTCTCGCCATCCGGTTGTCGGAACAACGTCGTGCTCGCTTCTTCCCAGACCAGTTTGCCAGCCGAGCGAGCCTCGGTGATGAGATCAAACTCCACGCCCCGGTCACTTTTCACGGTATTCCCCAGTCGTACAGATAAATCCAGGTTCTCCCCGGTGCCGATCGGCCGGTGCTGGGTAATGGTGTTTCGCAGGTGCACCAGGCCAAGCAGCGGGAGGGGGAAGGCCTTCTCGGTGAGCAGTTTCAGGTGCAGTGGAAAAGCCAGCACATGGGGCCAGGTGACGGGCAGATGGCTACCTGCCGCGAAGCCACAGACCTGCTGGTAGCGCTTGAGGTTCTTGCCGGCAGTACTGACGCCAAGCAGGCTGGCGGCTAACTCCGGGATGCTGACGTCACCGCCGGTTTGCTTTTGTTTCGGCAGCAGTGTTCTGCCATACATGGGCAATAGGGCGGGTGGTGTCGTGTGGTAAACGAGGGTCTCTGGCATGGATGTTCTCCTTTATAGCCTCGACCGGAAATGCCGGCGCTGCCTGAGTAAAAGCGTAGTAGCAGAGGATATGCTTTTTTTTACATTTTGGTACAACTCGGCGTTCGTGGCCTGATATGCTCTAATATAAGACGATTGTCTAACAGGGTGCCTTTTCTGGGCCCTCTGGATCTGACAAACCTCTGGAGTGTGGCAAACCCTGCCAGATCAGGCATTGACCTGGCGAGCCCCGGCGACTGTCCGGCCGGCCAAAGTAGAAGTCAACAAATAAGAAAACGGGATCTTATGCAGGAACTTCGTGACGCGGGAGTGATGTTGCGCCTGATTTATGAGGCGATGAAAAAGAAGGGAATCGATACCAATGCGATTTTCAGCCGTCTGGGTGTGGATGAAAATTACGTTTATACCGAACAGCTTCGAACTCCCCACAGTGCACAGATGTACTTCTGGCAGGCTGTTGAGGATGTTTCCGGCGATCCGGATGTTGGCCTGCATCTGGGACAGTTGCTGCCAGCGTATAAGGGGCAGGTGCTGGAATACCTCTTTCTGAGCAG
The DNA here is from genome assembly GCF_056857715.1 of Marinobacter sp. L-13. Classification (NCBI taxonomy): domain Bacteria; kingdom Pseudomonadati; phylum Pseudomonadota; class Gammaproteobacteria; order Pseudomonadales; family Marinobacteraceae; genus Marinobacter; species Marinobacter sp. L-13. Next base: position 126,419 of record NZ_JBSXNQ010000057.1, on the reverse strand, counting down.
CCCAACCTTCGGCGAGGGCCTGCGTCGGGCCCAGAACTATCAGCGTCTGCTGAGTGATGCCGCTAACACCGATTTCTTCATTGAGGGCGACGATGCCTGCATGGTTCTGGATGCCGCGTCTGATGATGTACGTCGTTTACGGCATTTCAATGAATGTTTCGTGCTGGGACTGATTACCTTTTTCCGCTCCATTACCGATGGCAACTTTTACCCGTCACGCATCGAGTTCGAGCATGAGCGTGCCGAGGGCCAGAATCATGTTCGCGAGGTGCTGGGGTGCGACGTCACCTTCGGCGCGCCGGAAAACCGGCTGTATTTCCCGGCCAAGCTGCTTTCCCATGCCTCGCCGCATGCCGAGCCGGAGCTGTTGGATCTGCACGAGCGGTTTGCCAGCGAACAGGTTGCCCGGTTGGAGAAGAAAGACATCGTTGGTCAGGTGGAGCGGATTGTCGCAGAGCTCCTCGATAGTGGAGAGGTCACCCTCGATGCCGTCGCCGAGCGGCTCGGCATCAAGCCGAGGACCCTGCGTACCCGGCTGACAGAGGCCGAGACCAGTTTCAATCAGGTACTCGCGGATTTTCGCTATCGCCTGGCCCGTCAGTTGCTGGCAACTACCGATGAATCCATTGATGAGATTGTCTACCTGACCGGCTTTTCTGAGCCCAGCACTTTTTATCGCGCATTCAAACGCTGGTCCGGAATGACACCTATCGAATACCGCAAAACCGCCCAGGGCAAGGACGCGATGGTCGATGCCATGTAACAGAACGCTTTTTCTGAAAATATTTAAGAAAAAGCGTTGACATAACAGGGCGCCTCTTTATAATGCGCCCTCGTTGTCACAGAGCAATCACACCCTTGATTGCCAAGCCTTTTCAAGGCAAGTTGTGATGACCCGCACGGAGCGGTAGTTCAGTTGGTTAGAATACCGGCCTGTCACGCCGGGGGTCGCGGGTTCGAGTCCCGTCCGCTCCGCCATTTTTTCCCTCGTTTTACCTTTCACGTTATCCGACTTCTCCAGTTGCATTACATTCAACGCCAAGCTTCATTGTCATCGTTCTGTCATTGAGAACTTCTAGGCTATTTCTGAAAATTCAGGAATCAGGAAGGCTGTGATGCGGGATTACGAAGAAGAGTTGATTGAAAACCAGTTCGAAGAATATGAAGACGATGATGGCTGGGACGACGCCATGGAGTTATAGGCAAGGGATGAAACCATCACCGATGTCACCCATGTCTGATCTGCTTTCGGTGCTCCCCGGGGCTTAGATTGAACCAGCGCCGGTAGGCCTTGTGGAAGGCCGCAGGATTGGCAAAACCCAGAAGCCAGGCAATCTCCGCCAGTGATGTCTCTGTCTCCCGAATATAATCCCGCGCTAACTGTTTTCGCGTTTCATCCACCAGTTCCCTGAATCCGGTTCCCTCGGCGGCCAGTTGTCTCTGGAGCGTCCATGGCGCAATCCCCAGTTTAACTGCAATGGTTTCCAGGCTGGGTGTCTCGCCCCGAAACAGGGGTGTGAGAAGGTTTTTTACGCGGTCGCCTGTGGTCCACCCCCGTCGTATCTGCTGCAGTTCCCGTTCGCAGAGATCCGAAAGCTTTTCATGCATGGCGGGCTGAGCCTGCTGGCTGGCGCTTTCCCAAATGTCCTGACGAACGGTAAGGCTGTTGTTCGAAGCTCCAAACTGCACGGGGCAGCGGAACCAGCTCTCGAACAAATCATCCTGGCCGATTGATCGGTATTCGATAGTGACCTTCTCCAGAACGTCATAACGGCCCGTAACGGTCCTGAGAAACTGGGTCCACGCGGCAAGAACGGAATCCACCACGAAGTAGTTGAAGCCGTTATAGGGACGAATCGAGTAGAACTTTGCTTGCCGGGTTTCCGGTTGGACCGTTGGAACGCCACGGCTATTGCGGCTGGTTAGCAGAGCGTATCGAATCAGCGTGGCGAGTGCTGCGCCAGTGGTGCCGGCGGTTTCTCCGGCCAGCCCTGCAATACCCGCGTCGACAGGGCGTGATAGCGCACCCATCCTCAGCCCGAGAGCCGGGTTGCCGGTCTCGTTGATCGCGGCATGCCCCAGACGCATAAACCGCGGGATGCTGATGCGCGCTTCCGGTGATGTCAGGGTCTGATGGTCAAGCTGGAAACGGGATGCCAGTTCTGCGCTGCTGGCGCCTTCGGCTTCGGCGGCCCGCAAAAGAGCCGACGCATAGAGAACACTGATGTCCCCGAGTGAGTTTCGGTTTTTTGACGGGCTGGAGAGGTGGGCGTTCATTGAAGCCTTTGTCTGACATGTTATGCAAGGATAATAAAATGTTATCCCTGGATATTGTCGATGGCAAGATGCGCGGGTAGTTTAAGGCTCAACAATGAACGGAGCCCTGTCATTTATAGGCGTTCCGCCCGAGATCACGATGAGGAGAGCAAACATGACCGCGAGCACGACGCCAGGCGTTGCCAAGTACCCGAACCTGCTTGAGCCACTGGACCTTGGTTTTACCAAACTGCGTAACCGCACCCTGATGGGCTCCATGCACACCGGCCTGGAAGAGGCCAAAAATGGCTTCGAACGCCTTGCGGCATTCTATGCAGAGCGTGCCAGAGGCGGTGCCGGCCTGATCGTGACTGGCGGTATTGCTCCGAATGTGGAGGGGGGCGTTTTCCAGCACGCCGCCAAGATGACCACCGAAGAGGAAGTCGAGAAGCACAGGGTCATTACCGATGCGGTGCATGGAGCTGATGGCAAGATCTGCATGCAGATCCTCCACGCTGGCCGCTACGCCTATTCTCCGGAGCTGGTGGCACCCTCGGCCATTCAGGCGCCAATCAATCCGTTCAAGCCCCGGGAGCTGGATGAAGACGGCATCGAGAAGCAGATTCAGGACTATGCGGAGTGCGCCGCACTGGCACAAAGCGCCGGTTATGACGGCGTTGAAGTGATGGGGTCAGAGGGTTACTTCATTAACCAGTTCATTGTGTCTCATACCAACCATCGGACTGACCGTTGGGGTGGCAGTTACGAAAACCGCATTCGTCTGCCCATCGAAATCGTTCGCCGGGTTCGTGAACGAGTGGGCGAGAACTTTATCCTGATTTACCGCCTGTCCATGCTGGATCTGATTGAAGACGGCAGTACCTGGGAAGAGGTGGTGCATCTGGCCAAGGAAATCGAGAAGGCGGGTGCAACCATCATCAATACGGGTATTGGCTGGCATGAGGCCCGCGTACCTACCATTGCCACCTCAGTTCCCCGGGGCGCATTTACCAAGGTGACCGCGCGCTTGAAAGGTGAAGTGAGCATTCCTCTGGTCACCACCAACCGGATTAACATGCCGGATGTGGCCGAGAAGATTCTGGCCGAGGGCGATGCCGATATGGTGTCCATGGCCCGGCCGTTCCTCGCAGACGCCGATCTGGTTCTGAAGGCGGCGGAAGATCGCGCGGAGGAGATCAACACTTGCATCGGCTGTAATCAGGCCTGCCTTGATCACACCTTCAGTGGCAAGCTGACGTCCTGCCTGGTCAATCCCCGCGCCTGTCATGAAACCGAGCTGACCTACGTGAAGACCGCGAAGCCCAAATCCATCGCGGTGGTTGGTGCCGGCCCGGCAGGACTGGCTTTTGCTTCCGTGGCGGCAGAGCGTGGCCATAAGGTGACACTGTTTGACGCCGGCAGTGAGATTGGTGGCCAGTTCAACGTTGCCAAGCTGATTCCGGGCAAGGAAGAGTTTTACGAGACGTTGCGTTACTTCCGGGTGATGCTCGACAAGCATCAGGTCGATTTACGCCTGAACACCCGGGTTAGCGCTGACGACCTGAAAGCCGGTGGCTTTGACGAAGTGATTCTGGCCACTGGCGTAAAGCCGCGTACGCCGGAAATCGAGGGTATCGATCATCCCAAAGTGATCGGTTATCTGGACGCGCTGCTGGAGCGCAAGCCGGTTGGCCAGAAAGTGGCCGTGATCGGCGCCGGCGGTATCGGTTTCGATGTCTCCGAGTTTATCATCCACAAGGGCACGTCAGCTGCTTTGGATACCGATCACTTCATGCGTGAGTGGGGTGTGGATCTCAGTGTCGAGCATCGTGGTGGCATCCAGGGCGTTGAGCCCCAGGTACCGGAGCCGGCCCGGGAAGTCTATCTGCTTCAGCGCAAGGCCTCGAAAGTGGGTAAGAACCTGGGCAAGACCACCGGCTGGATTCACCGGACTTCCCTAAAAAACCGTCAGGTTCAGATGGTGCCCGGTGTGACCTATCGTAAAATCGATGATGAGGGGCTGCATATAACGGTCACGCCGAAAGGCGCAGAGCAGGGCGAAGATCGTATGCTGCCCGTGGATACCATTATCGTCTGCGCGGGCCAGGAGCCGCTGCGCGAACTGCAAAGCGAACTCGAGGCAGCGGGCCTGCCAGTTCACCTGATTGGTGGCTCGGATGTGGCGGCTGAACTCGATGCCAAGCGAGCGATCAACCAGGGCAGTCGCCTGGCAGCAGAGCTTTAAGCGCAAACACGATCACAAATCGTTGCACTTTTTCCCTGTGCAGAAACGATTGTCTGGCTAGACTAATAGCTTTGAGTCTGTCAGCTTGCGTCTTCGCCCCGGCTCCGGGAGGCTGGGGTTGAAGAGGCCGGCACCACGATCGGATGGAACATCTCTCAGTGTTCTGTCGTGTGGTGTCGAGTCGTTGAACTTTGGAGAACGTGCAATGGTGTCTGCCGACCAGGCAACCGATGGTTATTCGGCGGTATTTTTTGTGGAAGGAAGCCAGGTGGCTCGCGAAATGCGGGCCACGGAATTCGGCGCTTTCCTGGATGGCTACGTTGGGCTGTCCGATCTTGCCGAAACCGATGTCAGGGCTGTTCTGGTTGAGTTGAGTCCCGATCTTCGGGTTCAGGCACTCGTGTTCTTCCGAATCTGGTTTGATGAGGAGGGCAGGGCAGACAGTCACTGGAACCTGCCGATTGAAGAGCTCGCCAGGCAAGGCGCCAAGGGGCCGGACATGGGCGGTGGTCCGATCCGGCTGGTTTGCCGAAGCCAATGCCCCGATCCCAAGTTCAAGGAGGATCTTTGGGACCCGGACATGACCCCGGGGAATAATCATTTCCAGGCCATTCGCAAGGCAGTAGAGGCCAATAGCCTTAAATTCCGCAAAGTTGAGCCGGTACAGGAAGAGAATATTCCGGTTCTGAGTGAGCAGGCAGAAGATTCTTCGGAGCGCGAAGAGGCCGCAGCCGCCGCCGACCGTTCCCGCCTGGCGCAGTTGATTCGTGAGCAACGCCTGCGGATCAAGACCCTCCAGAGTGTCCACCGCGATGCGCTTTCGGATATCCAGCGAGAGCACCGGCTGGAGGTCCAGGGGTTACGCAGTGATATTGCGGATCTCGAGCAGAAATACGAACGCCAGCGCCTCAGTAATGAGCAGCTCAAGAAGCGACTTTCCGAAAGAAACGAGCAGTACCTCGCCATGCAGGAGCAGATGGCCGCGGTAGGTGAGGAGAAACAGCGGGAGGATTCAAACGCGGGTGCCGAGCTCCTGCTCCTCAGGGAGCAGCTGGAGCGGCGTCAGCGTGAACTCGAGCTGAGAGACGAGAAGATTGTCGCTCTCGAGGAAGAGAACCACGAGCTGAGAAACCGCGAACCTCCGGAAGACTCCATCATGGACCACCTGCAGCGCCAGGCGGTGTTCCTGGTGGCCTACCAGCCAGGCGTCGGTCACGTAACGCTGCCCTTCAAGGACATTGAGACCTACTTCAGCAACCCCACCGCCTATGCCGCGGAACGCTGCGGCATGAATGAACCCGCCTATCGTGAATGGCTGGATCACTATGAAAATCCTGTGTGCACCCACAAGGGCAATGATGGCAAACCCTGCGGTGAGCCTATCCTGCGGGTAAGCCAACCCTCGGAATTCCGCCCGGGCGTTGACGATCGGTGTGAGAAACACCAGGCCTGAGGTTCGAACTTTTTCAGTATCGGGGTGACTTTCGTTAAACTGTACGCCAGATTGTCACCGGGGTAACGGTTTCGTTGGTCCCCGCCGCATCCCGACATCACAGGAAACTTCATGGATCAGTTCAGGAACATTGGTGTAATTGGCCGAATGGGCAGTGTGAAAGTGGTTGAATCACTGCGCCAGCTCAAACAGTACCTGATCACCAACAATTACCACGTCATTCTTGAAGAAGACACAGCCAGCATGCTGCCAGGGCATGGCCTGCAGGTGGCCAGCAAAAAGCTTCTGGGCGAAATCTGTGATCTGGTCATCGTGGTTGGCGGGGATGGCAGCCTTCTGGGCGCCGCCCGGGAGTTGGCCAAGTCCAAGATTCCCCTGCTTGGGGTGAACCGTGGGCGGTTGGGCTTCCTGACTGACATTTCGCCGTCCGATCTTGAGGAGCGCCTGGGCAAGGTTCTGGAAGGCGAGTACATGGAGGAGACGCGGTTCCTGCTGGATGGCAATGTTGAGCGCAACGGCCAGCCCCTGGGGTTTGGTACGGCCCTGAACGATGTCGTACTGCATCCCGGTAAATCCACCCGGATGATTGGCTTTGACCTCTTCATCGACGGCCATTTCGTGTACAGCCAGCGTTCGGATGGCCTGATTGTCTCTACGCCGACAGGGTCTACCGCCTATTCGCTGTCTGCCGGTGGTCCGATTATGCACCCGAAGCTGGACGCCATTGTTCTGGTGCCCATGTTTCCCCACACTCTCAGTAGCCGGCCGATCGTTGTCGATGGCAAGAGTGAAATCAAACTGGTGATCGGGGAGACCAATGAAACCTATCCGCAAATCAGCTTTGACGGCCAGATGAACATTGCCTGCGCGCCAGGCGATATCATTCGCATTACCAAAAAGCCGTTCAAGATCCGGTTGATTCACCCCACAGACCATAATTTCTACGCCACCTGCCGTGACAAGCTTGGCTGGGCTAGTGAAATATCAGCGAGTTGATCATGGCTGCGACAAAACCGACCGCAAACCGCGGTTACGACATCATTGGCGACATTCACGGCTGTGCCAATACCCTGGCCCGATTGCTGGACCAGATGGGCTATCGGAAGATCAACGGGGTCTACCAGCACCCCCGTCGTCAGGCGATCTTCATCGGCGATATCATTGATCGTGGCCCACGCATCCGTGAAGCCCTGCACCTTGTGCGCGATATGGTGGAACATGGTTCGGCCCGAATTGTCATGGGCAACCATGAGTACAATGCCCTGGGTTACTGTACGCGGGCGCGCCCGGGCAGCGGCAAAACCTTCCTGCGCGAGCACAACGCGCGTCACGACCGCCTGATCCGCGAGACTCTCGAGCAGTTCGAAGCGCACCCCTACGAGTGGAATGAGTTTCTCGAGTGGTTCTACACCATACCGCTGTTCATCGACGACGAGGATTTCCGCGTTGTGCACGCCTGTTGGGATGGCGACCTGATCGAGAAATTCAAGCAGTCGCAGGGTGGTGCGTGCATTGATGAGGATTTCCTGCACGCCTCTGCCGCCATCGAGTCTTTTGCCGGGCAGGTTATGGATACCCTTTTGAGGGGGACGGATCTACGGCTCCCCCGGGGAATGACCATCACCGGTCGGGATGGCTATGTGCGCGAGTTTTTCCGAACCAAGTTTTGGGCCGACGATCCCCATACCTATGCCGATGTTGTCTTCCAGCCGGACCCGTTGCCACCGGAAGTGGCAAGCCGCGTATTGACGGAAAGCGAGCGAAAGCAGCTGATCAGTTATCCTCTCGATGCGCCCCCGGTTTTTGTCGGGCATTACTGGATGGAAGGAGAGCCGGCGCCGCTCAAATCCAATGTCGCGTGCATCGACTACAGTGCCGTGAAGTACGGGCGGTTGGTCGCTTACCGAATGGATGGTGAGCGGGCACTTTCCCGGGACAAATTTGTCTGGGTTGATGTGGAAAGACCGGAGCAAGCGGATTATCCCAATAGCGAGGACAGTCTTGCACGCTAGACCGAGCGTTGTGTCTGAATCATTTCCGGAGGCGGAGTAAGCGGTGTACCGAGTCAAGCAATTGGATACCACGGTAAACCTGGCGGGCTTCAGCCGTTGGCTGAACGGTCAGGGTGTGACCCACCGCATCACGGAAGAGGGCGGGTTCCAGGTGCTCTGGCTGGAAGATCCTGCCCATGCGGAACCCGTGCTCTCGGCCCTTGACCGTTTTATGGCGGAACCGGAAATCAGGGAAGCGGTGGATCGTCAGAACCGCTCACCGGTGTTTGTTGGTGGCCGCTGGCAACCTTCTCCACGTCATGCGCCGCTGGTGCTGGGGATTATCGTGTTTGCCGTAGCGATGGTCTGGCTCACGGCCATGGGGCAGAATGAGCTGGCGGCCAGCCTGATGGTGATCGACCCCCGGGATTACGACTGGAGCACCATGGCCGGCCGCATTGAAGCGCTCACAGCGACGCTGGCAAGCGGCCAGGTCTGGCGGCTGCTGACGCCGGATTTTCTGCACTTCAGCTGGACCCACATCATTTTCAATTCGGTCATGCTCTGGTTTCTGGGTAGCCAGATCGAGTGGTTTGATGGTCGCGCCCGGCTAATCATGCTGTTTGTGATCACCAGCCTGATTTCCAACGGCCTGCAGTATTTTGTCTCGGGTCCGCTGTTCGGTGGGCTATCGGGAGTGGTTTATGGGATTCTGGGTTATTGCTGGCTCAGCCAGCGATCGGCACCGAGGTTTCAGTTTCCACCTGCGTTGGTAACCTTTGCCGTTGCGTGGATGGTCATCGGATTTACCCCGCTGCCGGAAATGATCGGGCTCGGGCGTATGGCCAACGAGGCGCACCTGGGCGGGTTTGTTGCCGGCCTGGCCCTTGCGGTGGTTTTGCCCGTAAAAGGCAGAAGGGGTGCATAAAAAAGCCCCGCCAGAGGCGGGGCATTAAAAGAGCTTTTAGCTCCTGATGAGAGAGACCAAATGATACGACCGTCGTCATTTGGTGAAGTAATGATAATCATTATCGTTTGATGCTGTCAAACGGTTCCGCCATATTTTTAATGAACGTTTTTTCAGGAGAGCGGGATGACTTACGAAGAACTGATCGAGCGACTGGATCCCAATGTCTACCGGAGCCTCCGGCAGTCAATTGAACTCGGCAAATGGCCTGATGGCCGAAAACTGACGCCCGAACAGCGTGAAATCAGCCTGGAAGCGGTGATCTACTACGAGAACCTTCACAACATTCCTGAAGAAGAGCGCACTGGCTACCTGGATCGGGGCAGCAAAGCCGGTACCGCCTGCGATCCTTCGGTGCAGCGCAAGCAGGATAAAGACGATATGGATCCCAGCCAGTTTGTCGAGGTCAAGTCTTGAGCGAACTGATTGATGTCACCGGCCGGCTCCGGAAAATGCCGGCGGAGGCCGGAAACCCGGTGGCCTACTCCATTGCCGTTGGCGATACCCGCATTCCTCTGAATGATCTGATCGGCAGGCCTTTGCGCCTGGATTTTGATGGCGTGATTCGTTGTATTCATTGCGACAGGAAAACCAACAAAAGCTTCAATCAGGGCTTTTGTTACCCCTGTTTCCGCAAGCTTGCCGCTTGTGACAGCTGCATCATGAGTCCGGAGAAGTGCCACTATCACCTTGGTACCTGTCGGGAGCCGGAATGGGGAGAAACCCATTGCATGGTGGAACACGTGGTGTATCTGGCCAATTCATCGGGTTTGAAGGTGGGCATTACCCGCGGATCCCAGGTGCCAACACGCTGGATTGATCAGGGGGCAGTAGACGCCATACCGATGGTACGTGTTGCAACGCGGTATATTGCCGGCCTGGTGGAAGTCGCCTGCAAGGCCCATGTCGCTGACCGGACCAACTGGCGGGCCATGCTCAAGGGCGATGTTCCTGAGCTCGATCTGGCACAGGAGCGTCAGCGCATGCTTGGGCTGATCGCTGACGATCTTGAGGCCCTCAGGCAGACCCACGGTCAGGATTCGATCCGGGAAGTTGACGAACAGGGTCTTGGCCTGAGCTATCCCGTCAAGGTCTGGCCAGAAAAGATCAAAACCCATAACCTCGACAAAACGCCGGAAGTGGAGGGCGTGCTCGAGGGCATAAAGGGGCAGTACCTTATCCTGGATACCGGTGTGATCAACATTCGGAAATTCACCGGTTATGAAGTCCGTTTCCGGGTCATGGAAGGCTGACAGCGCCTTGCCCGGCCCTTCTTTTCATGTCTGCAGGTGCTGATCATACGCACCTGCAGACCGCGAACTCTGGAGAAAACCAATGCGTACCAGCCAGCCACAGACCATTTATCTGAGCGATTACAAGGTGCCGGCGTATCTGGTCGACACCGTAGACCTGAGGTTCGAGCTCTTTGAAGACGGGGCGCGTGTGCACAGCACGCTTGACGTTCGCCGCAACCCGGAATCTGATGAAGTGTCTGCACCTCTGGAGCTTGACGGCGACAGTCTGACGCTGGAATCCGTCGCCCTGGATGGTGCCGACCTGGCTGCGGGAGACTATGAGGACCGGGGCGACCAGCTTGTTATTCGCTCGGTACCGGAGCAGTTCACGTTGACCGTGGTGACCTGGATTGAGCCCCAGAATAATACCCGCCTGGAAGGTCTGTACAAATCCTCCGGCATGTTCTGTACCCAGTGTGAGGCAGAAGGCTTCCGCTGCATTACTTTCTTCCCGGACCGTCCGGACGTGATGGCACGTTTCCGAACCCGCATCGAAGCCAACAAGGACGCCTATCCGGTCCTTCTCTCTAACGGCAACGATGTGGAAAAAGGCGAGTTGGAAAACGGCCGGCATTTTGTCACCTGGGAAGACCCGTTCCCCAAGCCCTGCTACCTCTTCGCCCTGGTGGCCGGAGACCTGGTAGAGAAACGTGATACCTTTTCCACGTGCTCGGGCCGTGACATTGATCTGCGCATGTACGTGGAGCCTCGCAATGCCGAGAAGTGCGATCACGCCATGGACTCTCTGGAACGCTCCATGCGCTGGGATGAAGAGGTCTATGGTCGTGAGTACGACCTCGATATCTTCATGATTGTGGCGGTGGACGACTTCAACATGGGCGCCATGGAGAATAAGGGCCTCAACATTTTCAACTCCTCCTGTGTGCTGGCCAGTCAGGAAACCGCCACAGACCTGGCATTCCAGCGTATCGAGGCCATCGTTGCCCACGAATATTTCCATAACTGGTCCGGCAACCGGGTTACCTGCCGCGACTGGTTCCAGCTCAGCCTGAAAGAGGGCTTCACCGTATTCCGGGATTCCCAGTTCTCGGCGGATATGGGGTCGCCGACGGTGAAGCGGATTGAGGATGTCACGCTGCTGCGTACGGCCCAGTTTGCTGAAGACGGAGGCCCCATGGCGCATCCGGTGCGGCCGGCTTCCTACATGGAAATCTCCAACTTCTATACCCTGACCATTTATGAAAAAGGTGCAGAAGTCGTGCGCATGATCCACACCCTGCTGGGGCCGGACATGTTCCGTAAGGGCAGCGATCTGTATTTTGAGCGCCACGATGGTCAGGCGGTAACAACCGATGATTTTGTAAAAGCCATGGAGGATGCTTCTGGTCGAGATCTGGGACAGTTCCGTCTCTGGTACGAACAGGCCGGTACACCGGTGCTGAATGTTTCGGATGACTATGACGCCGGAAAAGGTGTGTACCGCCTTACCGTAGAGCAGAGCATTCCGGATACCCCGGGACAGACCAACAAGAAGCCGCAGCACATTCCGTTTGCGCTTGGTCTGCTTGGGCAGGATGGCCAGCCCCTGCCGTTGCAGCTTGAATCCGGAGATTCGGGTGCGCCGACGGAGCGGGTGCTTGAGCTGACCGAAGCCGTCCACACGTTCGAATTCCATGGCGTCGAATCCAGACCTGTGCCATCACTTTTGCGGCACTTCTCCGCGCCGGTTCGGGTTCGCTACAACTGGAGCCGAGAACAGCTGCTCTTCCTGATGAGCCATGATCCGGACGGTTTCAACCGCTGGGATGCGGGCCAGAGACTGGCCGTCGATGTCATCCAGTCACTGGTCGGAGCGCCGGACGATGCGGACATCGAACCAAGACTGGTTGAGGCTTATCGCAAGCTGATTTCCGACACCGATCTGGATCAGGCCCTGGTGGCGAAAATGCTACAGCTTCCTTCGGAAGCGTACCTGATTGAGCTTACCGAAAACGCCGATGTGCCAGCCATTCACCGGGCTCGTGACTCAGTGCTGCGGCACCTGGCCGGTGCCCTGAAAGGCGAGCTGATTGATTGCTACCAGCGCCAACAGAACAGTGGTCCCTACGAGGTGACGCCGGAGGCCATTGCCCGTCGTAGCCTGCGCAATACTGCTTTGGCCTGGTTGCTGATGATTGATGACGAGGAGGGTCGGGGCCTGGCTGTGAGCCAGTTGAACGCTGCTGACAATATGACCGATCGCATGGGTGCCTTGCGTGCGCTCGTCAATTCGGGCTATGAGGCTGATCGCCAGAAGGCGCTTGATCACTTCTACGATCGGTTCCAGGACGATCCGCAGGTTGTTGAACAGTGGTTCTCTGTGCAGGCGTCCAGTGATCAGGCCGGGCAGTTGGCGGACATCCGTAAGCTTCTGGAGCATCCGGCGTTCGACTGGAAAAACCCCAACAAGATTCGCTCTGTGGTGGGTGCGTTTGCGGGTCAGAATCTGGCTGCTTTCCACAAGCCTGACGGTTCGGGTTACGAATTCCTGGCGGATCAGGTCTGCCGCCTGGACGACAGTAACCCGCAGATTGCTGCGCGCCTGGTGACGCCGCTCACCCGATGGAGAAAGTTTGCGCCCGCGTACAGCGCTCAGATGAAATCTGCCCTGGAGCGTATTCGCGACAAATCCGGATTGTCCCGGGATGTTTATGAGGTGGTGCACAAGAGCCTTGCGGAGTGAAGCCAGATACAAAATCGCACTTTCGGTCGATAGACTTTAGTCTGGGATCGGGTAATCTGGAATAAGGTCTGTAATTCCATCAGACGACAATAAAAAAGCCTCCGCAGAGGCTTCCAGACGCACTTAAGGTTTCACAATGATGTATAACAAAAATGCGATTCTCGGCGGCCTGCTGGCTCTCTCCGTGGCATCAGCGCCTGCGTGGGCGGCGGTCTCCGCCAGTGAAGCGGCCCGTCTGGGCCAGGAGTTGACACCCTTTGGCTCGCCCAAGGCCGGCAACAGTGCCGGCACCATCCCGGCCTGGACCGGAGGGCTGACAGAACCGCCTCCCGGCTATGAGGGCAGCGGACAGCACCACATTAATCCGTTCCCGGATGATGAAGTCCTTTTTACCATTACGCCTGCCAACATGGATCAGTATGAGGAGTACCTCACTGACGGTGTGAAGGCGATGCTCGAAACCTACCCGACCACATTCCGTGTGCCCGTTTACCAGTCCCGTCGTACCCATGCGGTCCCTGATTGGGTGGCTGAGAATACCCGTGAAAACGCGGTAAGCGCGGAGATTGTTGGCCAGGGCGAAGGCCTGGACGGAGCCTTTGGCGGTTACCCGTTCCCGATCCTGCACGGCAATGACGAGCAGAAGGCCTGGCAGGCGGTCTGGAACCACCTGACCCGCTGGCGGGGCGTGAATATAACCCGTCGTTCCAGTGAGGTGGCAGTCCAGACCAACGGTGACTACTCGCTGGTTACCTCTCAACAGGAAGCCTTCTTCAACTACTACAACCCGGAAGGCGGTGAAGAAGATCTGGATAACGTGATCTTCTACTACCTGTCGTTTACCCAGTCACCACCCCGCCTTGCCGGTGGCGCCATTCTGATTCATGAGACCCTGAATCAGATCATCAATCCCCGGAATGGTTGGGGCTACAACGCCGGCCAGCGTCGGGTACGTCGGGCGCCAAACCTGGGGTACGACTCCCCGATTGCAGCGGCTGACAACCTCCGGACCGCAGATGATACCGATATCTTCAACGGGGCCCTGGATCGCTATAACTGGAATTACGAAGGCAAGCGGGAAATCTACATCCCCTACAACAATTACCGAATTGGGGAAAAAGGTCTTCCTTACGAGGAAATCCTCGGTATCTCCCATCTGAATCCGGACCTCACCCGCTGGGAGCTTCACCGTGTGCACGTGGTAGAAGCCACACTGAAAGACGGTGAGCGCCATATCTATGGCAAGCGCCGCTTCTATATCGACGAGGACAGCTGGAACACGGTTCTGCTGGATCAATACGACGGTCGCGGCGAACTCTGGCGTGTCACGATGGGGCTGCCGAAAAATTATTATGAACTTCCAGGTGTGTGGACGGTTCTTGACGTCTATCATGACCTTCAGGCCCGTCGTTATCATGTACTCGGTTTGGACACAGAAGAGGCCAATACCCGCGTGTTCACCAATGAGGTCCCGAACAAGCGTTACTTCTCGCCGGCTTCCCTGCGCCGCAGGAGTGTTCGCTAACGCACTGTTGGCCGAGGGATGCGTCCCCGCCCACAGGAAGTGGCGACCCGACATACCGGCAATCGTAAGGTTGCCGGTATGTTTACAGTTATTCCCGGCTTTGCCGGTCAGAGACACAGTTCAATACAACATAATAGGCAATCTGAATGGCTAAAAGGTTGATGTGCAAGACTCTGGGCGCTGCCTGCCTTGGACTTTCCATGGTCTGGTCTGCCCCTGCAGCGTTTGCGCTTGCAGATATCATCGAAACCCCGGCCCGGCCGACGGATCTGGCCCCGGAAAATCTTCTCACCGATGCGACCCGGGTTGGGGATCGCATTGTGGCCGTGGGAGAACGCGGCCATATCATCTACTCGGATGATGAGGGGAAAACCTGGGTTCAGGGTGAGGTACCTGTTTCTGTGACCCTGACAGGGATCGATTTTGGCTCCGACAGCCATGGCTGGGCCGTGGGCCACAGCGGCGTTGTCCTCCATACCAGCGACGCCGGGGCCACCTGGGACCTTCAGATTGACGGTATCCGCGCCATGGAACTGGCCATTGAGAGCCGGGAAGAGCAGATTGCCGCCATGGAGGAGCGCATCGAAGAAGCGCCCGAAGAAGAGAAAGAGGATCTCGAGTGGGCACTGGACGACCTTTACTTTGCCCTCGAGAACATTCAGGCGGATATGGACATTGGTCCAGTTAACCCGCTGCTGGATGTCTGGTTTGAAAACGAGAACCGCGGTTTTGTGGTAGGCGCTTACGGTATGTTCCTGCGCACCATGGACGGTGGTGAGACCTGGAAAGACTGGGCGCCAAGAATTGATAACCGGCAGAACTTCCATCTCAATGGCATTACCCGGATCACGGGTGGTGCACTGGTGGTCGTTGGTGAAGCCGGTCAGATACATGTCTCTGTAGACGGTGGTGAGACCTTTGAGCGCCGTGAGGCGCCTTATGAAGGCTCCCTGTTCGGTGTCATCGGTACAGGCCGGGTGAACGAGATGCTCGCCTTCGGCCTTCGTGGCAACATGCTGTTCTCTTCAGACCTCGGCAGAAGCTGGCGGATGGTCCCCAATTCAGCTGGGGCTACGCTCAACGACGGCGTCGTTTCGGAAGATGGTCGTATCACCCTGGTAGGTAATAGTGGTGCGGTACTGATGAGCACCAATGGCGCCGAAACCTTCCGCGAGCATTTCAGAAGTGATCGTGAAGGTGTCATGAGCGCGGTGCCTATCTCAGGAACAGACCTGCTGATTGTCGGCGAAGGTGGCGTAAAAATCACAGACGCCCGTGGAAGAAACCTTCAATAACGCCCTGATGTGGCAACAACCGAACGAATAATAGAGGGGCTTTTGAATGTCCAACCCTAAGCATGACAAGGGCGAGCACTATCTGACCACGCCCAAGGCCGAACCCTTTCTCGAAAGGCTGATCTTCAATAATCGGCCAATCATTCTTGTCGTCTTCGCCGTGTTGACGCTGTTTCTGGGGTATAACGCCGTCAAGATCCAGCCGGATGCCAGCTTCGAGCGAATGATTCCGCTTGAGCATCCCTACATTGTAAATATGCTTGAGCACCGGGATGATCTTGAAAACCTCGGTAACTTCGTTCGTATCGCCGTCGAGGTAGAAGAGGGCGATATTTTCACCCAAGAGTACATGGAAACCCTGAAGCAGATCACCGACGAGGTTTTTTATCTCAACGGCGTGGATCGTTCGGGTCTCAAATCCCTCTGGACGTCGAATGTCCGCTGGGTTGAGGTTACCGAACAGGGTTTTCAGGGTGGCACTGTCATACCGGACGGCTATGACGGCTCCCGGGACAGTCTGGAGAAGCTTCGCCAGAACGTTCTTCGTTCCAACGAAGTCGGGCGCCTGATCTCTGATAACTTCCAATCAACGATCGTTTACGCGCCGCTGTACGAGAAGAATCCGGAGACCGGTGAGGCTCTGGACTACGGCGAATTTTCCCGTCAGCTTGAAGAAAAGATTCGTGAAAAGTACGAAGAACAGAACCCGAACATCAAGATTCATATAGTCGGTTTCGCCAAGAAGGTCGGCGATCTGATTGAGGGGATTGGTTCTATTGCCTGGTTTGCAGGGATTACCATTCTGCTGACCACGCTGCTTCTGTTCTGGTACTCGCGGGCTATTGCCGGCACCCTGGTTCCTGTCTTTACCTCAATCATTGCAGTGTTCCTGCAGTTGGGTACGCTTCGGCTGCTGGGCTACGGGCTGGATCCTTATTCGGTGCTGGTGCCATTCCTGGTGTTTGCGATTGGTATCAGTCACGGCGTTCAGATTGTGAATGCCATGGCGGTTGAAGCTGCCAAGGGCTTTGATGCGGTGACCGCTGCGCGCCTGGCTTTCCGTGCTCTTTACATTCCGGGCATGCTGGCTCTGATTTCGGATGCCTTTGGTTTCCTGACCCTGTTCTTTATCGAGATCGACGTTATCCGGGACCTGGCTGTTGCCGCAGGTATTGGTGTGGCGTTCGTGATCTTCACCAACCTGGTTTTGCATGTATTGATTATGTCCTATGTCGGTATCTCCAAAGGGGGTATTCGTCACGTGCAGAATCACGGCGAAAAACAGGATCGGAAATGGCGTGTTTTGTCCTACTTCTCCCATCCGGGCGTTGCGCCAATTTCGTTGTTGATTGCTGTAATTGGTCTCGGTCTTGGTCTTTATTACAAGCAGGACCTGAAGATTGGCGACCTGGATCAGGGTGCGCCTGAGCTTCGTGCGGACTCCCGCTACAACAAGGACAATGCCTACATCATCAATAATTACTCGACCAGTGCGGATGTATTGGTGGTGATGGTCAAAACACCGGAAGAGCAGTGCACGCAGTATAATGTGCTGCGGGCCATGGATACTCTGCAGTGGGAGCTTCAGAACACGCCGGGCGTTCAGTCTTCGGTATCACTTGCAGATGTTTCCAAGATGGTGACCAAGGCTCTGAACGAGGGCAACTGGAAGTGGTATGAGATCTCCCGCAACCAGACCATTATCAATGCGTCCATTCGTGAGGCGCCTGCCGGGTTGATCAACACTGATTGCAGCCTGACGCCAGTACTGGTCTTCCTTGAGGACCACAAGGCAGAAACTCTGGAAACCGTCGTTGAGCGCGTCGAACAGTTTGCCGGGAACAACAGCACTGATGAGCACAGGTTCCTGCTAGCGGCGGGTAACGCCGGTGTCGAGGCCGCTACTAACGAGGTTATCTCCGGCGCCAAGGATAAGATGCTGATCCTCGTTTACAGTGTGGTGAGTTTGCTGTGCTTCGCGACCTTCCGTTCGATCCGTGCGGTGCTGTGTATCGTGATACCTCTGGGACTGACTTCGATCCTCTGTGAGGCAATCATGGCGGTATCCGGCATTGGTATCAAAGTGGCGACCCTGCCGGTTATTGCCCTGGGTGTCGGTATAGGTGTCGACTACGGCATTTATATCTACAGCAAGCTGGAGAAATACCTGCTTGAAGGCAAAACGCTTCAGGAGGCTTACTACGAGACCCTGCGCTCCACTGGTAAGGCGGTTATGTTTACCGGTGTGACTCTGGGTCTGGGTGTTGTCACCTGGATATTCTCGCCAATCAAGTTCCAGGCCGACATGGGCTTCCTGCTGTTCTTCATGTTCCTCTGGAACATGGTTGGAGCCATCTGGCTGTTGCCGGCCCTGGCCCGGTTCCTGCTGCGGCCGGATCAGATGCTTGCCAAGGCTCGAGCTGCGAAATAACATTCGCACCGACCTGCAAAAAAGCCCGCTTTGCGGGCTTTTTTGTTGTCTGGTCAACCGGTTAGCGAGCTAATCCATACTTTATTTATGGTGTGAAGTGGTCTATGTTTTATGGTGATCGTACGTCTTGCCCGCTCCCGAAGCGGGCGCCGAATTACAATGAACAGAAAAAAGGAAGAACTCACATGACACTGAAACTTAAAGCCTCCGCATTCGCTGTCGCTGCCGCAGTCAGCCTGGGCGCTGCTTCAACCTCCGTTTCCGCCCAGGAGCAGCGCTTCGTGACCATCGGCACCGGCGGTGTAACCGGCGTTTATTACCCGGCTGGCGGTGCTATCTGTCGTCTGGTGAACATGGACCGTAAAGAGCACGGTATTCGCTGCTCTGTGGAGAGTACCGGTGGTTCCGTCTACAACCTGAATGCCATCCGCCAGGGCGAGCTCGATCTGGCAGTTGCCCAGTCCGACTGGCAGTACCATGCCTACAATGGCACCAGCCAGTTCAAGGATGATGGTGCTAACAAAGATCTCCGCGCGGTCTTTTCTCTGCATCCGGAACCGTTCACTGTTGTTGCCAGCAAGGGCTCAGGCATCAAAACCTTTGAAGACCTGGAAGGCAAGCGGGTATCTGTCGGCAACCCCGGTTCAGGGCAGCGCGCCACTGCTGAAGTCCTGATGGATGAGATGGGCTGGACGCTGGACAAGTTCTCACTGGCTGCCGAAATCAAGGCCGCGGAGCAGTCCCAGGCCCTGTGTGACGGTAACATTGATGCCTTCTTCTACACGGTTGGCCACCCCTCTGGTGCAATCAAGGAAGCGACCACCTCCTGTGACAGTGTACTGGTTAACGTTGATAACGCTGCCACACAGAAGCTGATCGACGAAAACCCGTACTATCGTAAGGCAGTCATCCCTGGTGGTATGTATCGTGGCAGTGACGATGACGTTACCACCTTCGGCGTTGCGGCAACCTTTGTGTCATCCACTGATGTGCCCGATGACGTTGTTTACGCGGTTGTGAAGGCTGTTTTCGAGAACTTCGACAGCTTCAAGCGCCTGCATCCTGCATTTGCCAACCTGAACAAGGAAGAAATGGTCTCTGATGCCCTGAGTGCGCCTCTGCACCCGGGTGCTGCCAAGTACTACAAAGAAGCTGGTCTGATCGACTGATCTGCCTGCACTCCGTCACAGCGGGCTCAAGCCCGCTGTGACGCCCTTTCAGAGATTGATTTTTACGTACGGGACTAATTTATGGCGACGAGCGATCCGGCTAACGGAGCTGGTGCTGGTGGTAGCAGTAATGTAGACCAGATCCTGCAGACTGAAACCGGGGGCAGGGCGACCAGCGGATATGCTGCGGTTATTCTTTTTATCGTTCCCCTGGTGTGGTCGTTGTTTCAGCTCTGGATTGCGTCACCGCTGCCCTATATCTTCAATTTCGCAATCTTTAATTCCACGGAAGCGCGCTCGATCCATCTTGCGTTTGCCGTTTTCCTGGCGTTTTCTGCCTTCCCGATGATCAAGGGGCGGCATGTAAATATCGTCCCCATCTATGACTGGATTCTGGCGCTTGTTGCCGCTTTCTGCGCCTCATACCTCTACGTTTTTTACGAAGAGCTTTCAACGCGGCCCGGCGCGCCGATCACCCAGGATCTGTGGGTTGCGCTTATCGGTCTCGTGCTTTTGCTGGAAGCCACGCGTAGGTCGCTCGGGCTCCCGCTGACTATCGTTGCTGCGGTCTTCATCACATACTCGATTGCCGGCCCCTATATGCCGGATGTGATTGCCCATAAAGGCGTGAGCCTCAGTAAGCTGGCGTCGCACCAGTGGTTGGGCACTGAGGGCGTGTTTGGCGTTGCACTTGGGGTTTCCACGAGCTTCGTCTTTCTGTTCGTGTTGTTTGGCGCGCTGCTTGAGAGAGCAGGCGCCGGTAATTACTTTATTAAAGTCGCCTATGCCATGTTGGGGCATATGCGTGGTGGTCCCGCCAAAGCTGCGGTGGTTTCCAGTGGTTTAAGCGGCGTTATTTCCGGTTCGTCTATTGCCAACGTCGTCACTACCGGCACGTTCACCATTCCGCTGATGAAGCGGGTTGGTTTTCCGGCTACCAAGGCCGGCGCAGTGGAAGTGGCCGCATCAACCAACGGCCAGCTGACACCTCCCATCATGGGCGCGGCCGCTTTCCTGATGGTCGAATATGTGGGTATCTCCTACCTGGAGGTCATCAAGCACGCCATCCTCCCTGCGATGATTTCCTATGTGGCACTGATTTATATCGTGCACCTTGAGGCCTGCAAGCTGAACATGCAGGGCATTGAGCGTCTCAACAAGCCGACTCTTGCCCAGCGGATGCTGAATTGGGTCGTTATCCTCATCGGCCTGAGTGTGCTGACCCTGGTGGTGTATTACGGGATCGGCTGGACGAAAACGCTTTTCGGTGAAGCGGCGATGTGGGTGTTGGCACCTTTGCTGGTGCTGATCTATATCGGCCTGGTTGGCTATGCCACCCGATTTCCGGAACTCGAGGAAGACGATCCGGATAAGGACATGGGCGAATTGCCGCCGGTTGGCCCAACTGTAAAGACCGGGCTGTACTTTCTTCTGCCCGTTGTAGTGCTGGTCTGGTGCCTTACTGTTGAGCGTTTCTCGCCACAGCTGTCGGCGTTCTGGGCCACGCTGTTCATGATTTTCATTGTTGTTACACAGCGACCGTTGAAGGCCTTTTTCTACAAGCACGGCAACTTCCTCACTGCGTTCAAGGATGGCGTGTTTGATCTTGCGCATTCGCTCGCCACCGGTGCCCGAAACATGGTGGGTATTGGCGTGGCAACTGCCACCGCCGGTATCGTGGTGGGTACGGTTACCCTGACCGGTATTGGCCTGGTGATGACCGAATTTGTCGAGTTCCTGTCTGGCGGCAACCTGCTGCTGATGCTGATCTTCACGGCCATTATCAGCCTGATCCTCGGCATGGGTTTGCCGACCACTGCCAACTACATCGTTGTGTCCACGCTGATGGCGCCGGTAATCGTCACTCTGGGCGCCCAGAATGGGCTGATCGTGCCGCTGATTGCGGTGCATCTGTTTGTGTTCTACTTTGGCATTCTGGCGGACGATACGCCGCCCGTGGGGTTGGCGGCTTATGCCGCCGCTGCCATATCCGGCGCCGATCCCATACGAACGGGTATCCAGGGCTTCACCTACGACATCCGTACGGCGATCCTCCCGTTCATGTTTATTTTCAATACCCAGTTGTTGCTCATTGGGTTGACCGGATGGTTTGACCTGCTGGTTACGATCTTCAGTGCAGTCACTGCGATGCTGGTCTTTTCCGCGGCCACGCAGGGGTTCTGGTTTACCAAGAGCTATAAGTGGGAATCGCTGTTATTGCTGCTGATTACGTTCACCATGTTCCGGCCCGGCTTCTGGTGGGATATGGTTTACCCGCCCACGGCAGATCGGCCCGGCGCCGAGATCATGGAGTATGTTGAGGATGTGCCAGCAGACAAACCGATTGTCCTGAAGGCTTCCGGGATGACGATTGACGGCGACGAGGTGACCACCTATGTGCGGCTTGAGATTCCCGCTGGCGACACGCCCGAGCAACGTCTGATGGACGCCGGCCTTGAACTCAGCCCGGATGGCGAAAAGATGGCGGTAGACTTCGTTGGTTTCGGTAGCCCGGCGGAGGATGCTGGCATCCAGTTTGGCTGGACCATCGATGCCGTGCAGGTTGACCTGGAACGGCCGCCAAAAGAGCTGATGTTCATTCCTGCTCTGGTGTTACTCGGCCTTCTGGCGTTTGGTCAGTTGCGTCGGCGGGCCAGGGAGGAAGCCGCCGGCCAGCCAGCCTGACGCCACACCTGTCCGTGCAAACCCGGCATTAACCTGCCGGGTTTTTTTCTGTTAGACTTCGCCTCGAAGCGGCCCGCGGTTTGTATCGCGCCGTGCCGTCACCATGTGGTCTCTGGTATAGATCACCGCTGAGTAACCAACAGGAGCCTTTCATGCCCGTCGTAACCCTGCCCGATGGTAGCCATCGCAGTTTTGCCGAACCCGTAACCGTTCATGATGTCGCCGCCGATATCGGCGCTGGCCTTGCCAAAGCCGCCCTTGCCGGAAAGGTGGATGGCCAGCTCGTGGACACCAGTTATCGCATCGAAAACGATGCCGAGCTGGCAATCGTCACCGAGCGTGATGAAGACGGCGTTGATATCATTCGCCATTCTACGGCGCACTTGATGGCCATGGCTGTCCAGGAACTGTTTCCAGGAGCCCA
Organism: Marinobacter sp. L-13; assembly: GCF_056857715.1. Taxonomy (NCBI): domain Bacteria; kingdom Pseudomonadati; phylum Pseudomonadota; class Gammaproteobacteria; order Pseudomonadales; family Marinobacteraceae; genus Marinobacter; species Marinobacter sp. L-13. The sequence goes on along the minus strand of NZ_JBSXNQ010000057.1, from coordinate 104,000 downwards.
GGTCACCATTGGCCCGGTTATCGACAATGGCTTCTACTACGACTTCAAGTACGACCGCCCGTTCACCAATGAGGATCTGGCGCGGATCGAGAAGCGGATGGAAGAGCTCTCCAAACAGGACTTGCCGGTTTCTCGCTCCATCATGTCCCGCGATGAGGCGATCAAGCTCTTTGAGGATATGGGCGAAGAATACAAGGTCCGTATCATTCAGGACATTCCCGGCGATGAGGACCTTTCATTTTACAGCCAGGGCGATTTTATCGACCTGTGCCGCGGTCCCCACGTTCCCAGCACCGGCAAGCTGAAGGCCTTCAAACTGACCAAGGTGGCCGGCGCGTATTGGCGTGGCGACACCAGCAATGAGCAGCTTCAGCGCGTGTACGGAACCGCCTGGGGTAACAAGAAAGATCTCAAAGCCTATTTGCACCGTCTGGAAGAGGCCGAGAAGCGGGATCACCGGAAGGTCGGCAAGAAGCTTGGCTTGTTCCATATGCAGGAAGAAGCACCGGGCATGGTTTTCTGGCACCCGGATGGCTGGTCGCTGTATCAGGAAGTTGAGCAATACATGCGCCGCAAGCAGCAGGAGCATGGCTACAAGGAGATCAAGACACCACAGGTGGTGTCACGGACCCTGTGGGAGAAGTCAGGGCACTGGGACAAGTTCAAGGACGACATGTTCACCACCGAGTCGGAGAAGCACGACTACGCCATCAAGCCCATGAACTGTCCCTGCCACGTGCAGGTCTTCAACCAGGGTCTGAAAAGCTACAAGGATCTGCCCCTGAGACTGGCGGAATTCGGCTCCTGCCACCGGAACGAGGCCTCCGGGGCGCTGCATGGACTGATGCGTGTTCGGGGCTTTACCCAGGACGATGCCCACATTTTCTGCGAAGAAGATTCTATTCAGCAGGAAGTCTCGGCATTTATTGAAATGCTGCACGAGATCTACACAGACTTCGGGTTTACCGAAATCCTGTACAAGCTCTCATCCCGTCCGGAAAAACGGGTTGGCTCCGATGAGGTCTGGGACAAGGCGGAAGCCGCCCTGGAAGAAGCGTTGAATCGCGAAGGGGTAGACTGGGAATTGCTGCCAGGCGAAGGCGCCTTCTACGGACCCAAAATCGAGTTCTCGCTGAAAGACTGTATCGGACGGGTATGGCAGTGTGGCACTATTCAGGTGGACTTCTCGATGCCGGGTCGTCTGGGTGCGCAGTATGTTGCCGATAATTCCGAGCGGAAGACCCCGGTCATGCTGCACAGGGCGGTATTGGGATCCTTTGAACGTTTTATTGGTATCCTGATCGAGGAATACGAAGGTGCATTCCCGACCTGGCTGGCGCCGACTCAGGTGGCTATCCTCAATATCACCGATAATCAGCGTGATTATTGTCAGAATCTGGCGAAAAAGTGGGATTCTTTGGGCTATAGGGTTAATGCTGACTTGAGAAACGAGAAGATCGGCTTTAAAATCCGCGAGCATACTCTTAACAAGGTTCCCTACCTTGTCGTTGTCGGTGACAAAGAAGTCGACAACAACGCCGTTGCGGTGAGAACCCGCAAGGGCGAAGATTTGGGAACTTTATCGCTTGAAGCGTTTGAGCAATTCTTAAGTGAAGATGTTGAACGCAAGGGCAAAACAAAGACGGAGATCTGATTATTAAACAGCGAGCGAATCGGGGTGGGCGCACACCAAAGGCGCCTATCAATGAGAATATTGACGCAACCGAAGTCCGACTGATTGACGCAGAAGGCAATCAGGTCGGTGTAGTACCAATAGAGGATGCTCTCAAGCAAGCAGAAGAGGCATCTCTTGACCTGGTCCAGGTTACGGATTCCGATCCGATCGTCTGTAAGATAATGGACTACGGCAAGAAAATCTTCGACGAGAAGAAGGCCAAGGCGGCTGCCAAGAAAAAGCAGAAGCAGACGCAGGTCAAAGAGCTTAAGTTCCGTCCAGGAACTGAAGAAGGGGATTATCAGGTCAAACTACGCAACCTGGTACGTTTCCTTGAAAACGGGGACCGCGGCAAAATCACTATCCGCTTCCGTGGCCGTGAGATGGCACACCAGGAAATTGGTATGCAGCTCATGCAGCGCATAGAAGCAGATATTGAAGAGCTTGCCCAGGTAGAGATGCGGCCGAAAATGGAAGGCCGGCAGATGACCATGGTTGTGGCGCCCCGCAAGAAGAAGTGAACCTGATCGGGTGCTTGTCCCCCGCGCATGCGGGGGATTTGTCGTTCAGGGGCACATTATTGTTTATTTAAAAATAGAATGCGGAGTTTTAAAAAATGCCTAAGATGAAAACCAAAAGCGGAGCCACCAAGCGGTTCAAGAAAACCGCCACCGGCTTCAAGCACAAGCAGTCCTTCACCAGTCACATCCTGACCAAGAAGAGCCCGAAGCGTAAGCGTCAGCTGCGCGGCACCAAGCTCATCGCCAAGTCGGATGTTGCATCTATCAAGCGTATGACCGCGTGCTGATCCAGCCGCGAGTATCATTCCTTAGAAAGTACAGGTAGAAGGATTAAAGTATGGCTCGTGTAAAACGTGGTGTGGTCGCACGCCGTCGTCACAAAAAGATTCTCAATCAGGCCAAAGGTTACTACGGCGCTCGTAGCCGGGTATTCCGTGTAGCCAAGCAAGCGGTTATCAAGGCCGGTCAGTACGCCTACCGTGACCGTCGTAACCGCAAGCGTGCTTTCCGCGCTCTGTGGATTGCCCGTATCAATGCTGGTGCCCGCGCTAACGGTCTGTCTTACAGCCGTCTGATCGCTGGTCTGAAAAAGGCTAACGTTGAAATCGATCGTAAGGTTCTGGCCGATCTGGCCATGAACGAGCAGCAGGCGTTTGCCGCTGTTGTTGAGAAGGCCAAAGCGTCCCTGTGATCGCTTAGCTCTTTCATCGATTGCTGATCGATATGGGCGTCTCATGATTTCATGACGGCGCCTCCTGATAGGGGAAGGGCACGCTCTTCCCCTATTTTTGTTTTTGAAGTTACGTTTTTAAGCACTTCCATTTCTGGTTTGGAGCAGGGTCAATGGAAAACCTGGAGCAACTGGTTCAGGACGGGCTGGCAGCAGTTGATAGCGCCGACAGCCTGCAGGCACTTGATCAAATTCGTGTTGAGTATCTTGGCAAGAAGGGTGTGATTACCCAGCAGGCGAAAACTCTGGGCAAGCTTTCTGCTGAGGAGCGCCCTGCCGCCGGCCAGAAAATCAATGAAGCCAAGGGGCAGGTCGAAGAAGCCATCAATGCCCGGCGAAGCGATCTTGAACGTGCCGCCATCGAGCAGAAACTTGCCAGTGAATCCATTGATGTGACTCTGCCTGGCCGTGGTCAGGACCTGGGTGGATTGCACCCGGTTACCCGCACCCTCCAGCGGATCGAGCATTTCTTCGCCCGGGCCGGCTATACCGTCGAGCAGGGGCCCGAGATCGAAGACGATTACCACAACTTCGAGGCCCTCAACATCCCTGGCCATCACCCTGCTCGCGCGATGCACGATACGTTCTATTTTAACCCGGGCACCCTGCTGCGAACTCACACTTCGCCGGTACAGATTCGAACCATGGAAGCGGGCAAGCCACCATTCCGGATGATCTGCCCGGGCCGGGTTTACCGCTGTGATTCGGATATGACGCACACCCCCATGTTCCACCAGGTGGAGGGGTTGCTGGTCGAGAAAAATGTCAGCTTCGCGGATCTCAAAAGTACTGTTGAAGAATTCCTGCGAGTGTTCTTTGAGCGGGACCTTCAGGTCCGCTTTCGGCCCTCCTATTTCCCGTTTACGGAGCCCTCCGCAGAAGTGGACATTGAATGGGGTCGGGAAGCCGATGGCAGCATCAAGTGGCTTGAAGTCATGGGTTGCGGAATGGTGCATCCCAAGGTGTTTGAATATTGCGGAATCGATGCCGAGGAATACCGTGGCTTCGCATTCGGTCTGGGGGTAGAGCGCCTGGCCATGCTTCGTTATGGCGTTAACGATCTGCGCATGTTCTTTGAGAACGACCTGCGCTTCCTGCGACAGTTCCGTTAACAGGCAAGATCAAGGCATCCAACCAAACAGGCATAACCGCATCAGGACAAGGCAATAACCATGAAATTCAGTGAACAGTGGCTGCGCGAGTGGGTTAACCCGCAAATCGATACCCAGGAATTAATGGACCAGATCACCATGGCAGGTCTGGAAGTGGACGGTTTCGAGCCGGTGGCCGGTCAATTCAGCGGCGTGGTCGTTGGAGAAGTTCAGTCAGTAGGGCCACATCCTGATGCAGACAAGCTGCGGGTTTGCCAGGTCAGTGATGGTGCCTCCGAGGTTCAGGTGGTCTGTGGCGCTCCCAATGTCCGTGAAGGTATGAAGGTTCCTTTTGCCGTGGTGGGGGCGGTTCTGCCCGGTGATTTCAAAATCAAGAAGGCCAAGCTTCGCGGTCAGCCTTCTGAGGGCATGCTTTGTTCCGAGTCAGAGCTTGGGCTCTCCGATAATCACGATGGCCTGATGGAGCTCCCGGCGGACGCACCGGTGGGGCAGGACGTGGCCGATTACCTGAAGCTGAACGATGTCACCATTGATGTGGATCTGACTCCGAATCGCGCCGATTGCCTGTCTATCAAGGGTATCGCCCGTGAAGTGGGTGTTCTGAACAGCATGCTGGTCAACAGCCCGGCAATCGAGCCCGTGGAATCGGTGCACTCTGAAGTGCCTGATATCCGGGTGGAGGCGCCGGCAGGCTGCCCGCGGTACCTTGGCCGTATTCTGCGCAATGTGAACCTGCAGGCGGAATCGCCCCTGTGGATGCAGGAAAAGCTTCGCCGTTCAGGTATTCGCTCCATTGATGCCGCCGTGGATGTCACCAACTACGTCATGCTGGAACTAGGCCAGCCCATGCACGCCTTCGATCGTGACGAAATCCAGGGCGGGATCGTTGTCCGCATGGCGCGAATTGGTGAAAAGCTCGTTCTGCTGGATGGTCAGGAGGTCGAGCTCACCCAGGGAACGCTGGTGATCGCGGATCATGAGAAGCCGATTGCCATTGCCGGTGTCATGGGCGGTGAGCATTCCGGAGTCAGTCCGAAAACGCGGGACCTGGTGCTGGAATCCGCTTACTTCGATCCGATTACGCTGGCGGGCAAGGCTCGTCACTATGGTTTGCACACTGACGCATCGCACCGGTTCGAGCGAGGTGTTGACTATAAGTTGGCGCGGGATGCGATGGAGCGGGCCACCCGGTTGCTGATGGACATCGTTGGTGGTGAGCCTGGCGAAATCGTCGAAGTTGCCAGCGATGAGGATATTCCCGAGGATCGGGTTGTCGACCTGCGATCCCGCCGGCTTAACGATGTTCTGGGTATGGAAATTGATCGCACCACCGTCGAGGAGATCCTGACCAGGCTCGGCCTGCGGGTGGAAAAGCTCCTGAAAGACGGCTGGCGTGTCAGTGTGCCCAGCTTCCGCCCGGACATCTCTATTGAAGAAGACCTGATCGAGGAAGTCGGTCGAATTTATGGCTACAACAATCTGCCTGTAACCGAGCCTACGGGCTCACTCGGTCTGCGCCCGGAGCAGGAAGCTGTTCGCCCGGTATCGGCCATCCGCAACTTCTTTGTGGATCATGGGTACCAGGAGGCGGTGACCTACAGCTTTGTCGATCCTAAGGTTCAGCAACTGGTGGACCCCGATCGTCAGGGCATCGCGCTGGCCAATCCGATTTCTTCGGATCTGTCGGTGATGCGTACCAGCCTCTGGAGTGGCTTGTTGAAAACCGTGGCCCATAACCAGAATCGCCAGCAGCCGCGCATACGTCTGTTCGAAACCGGTCTGCGCTTCCTCCAGGAGGGCGAGCGGATTGATCAACAACCGATGTTGGCCGGTGTGGTGGTTGGCAGCCAGTATCCTGAAAACTGGGCAAACGGTCGCAGAACCGCGGATTTCTTTGATGTAAAAGGGGATTTGGAGAGTCTGTTCAGTCTGCTGGGCATTGAGATCCATTTTGTTGGCAGCCAGCATCCTGCGCTGCACCCGGGACAGACTGCAGAACTCATGCGCGACGGCGAGCACGTGGGCTGGCTGGGGACTCTGCATCCACAAGTTCAGAAAAATCTTGAACTTAATGGCACGATCCTGATGTTTGAGCTATTCTTGAATTCAATCGTTACCGGATATGTGCCTAATTTCAAAGAAATTTCAAAATTCCCGGAAGTTCGTCGGGATTTGGCTATTATTATCGGAAGCGAGGTAGCGTTCGCCGATGTGGAGCGTGTAGCGAGAAAGCATGCCGGCGAGCAGCTGACAGCGTTGCGTGCGTTCGATGTCTATGAGGGCGAGAGTCTGGGTGAGGGTAACCGAAGCCTGGCTCTGAGTCTGTTCTGGCAGCACCCCGAACGTACATTGAACGAGGATGAAGTGCATTCGCTCTTCAACGGTGTGATCGACGCATTGAAAGAAGAGCTGGGGGCAACACTGAGGAGTTGAGAGATGGCGGCTTTGACGAAAGCGGAAATGGCGGAGCGGTTGTACGAGGAATTGGGCCTGAACAAACGCGAAGCCAAGGAAATGGTAGAAGCTTTTTTCGATGAGATCAGAGGCGCTCTCAGCCACAACGAGCAGGTGAAGCTGTCGGGTTTCGGTAACTTCGATCTGCGGGACAAGAAGCAGCGGCCGGGACGGAACCCGAAAACCGGTGAAGAGATTCCGATCAGTGCACGGCGTGTCGTTACGTTTCGCCCGGGACAAAAACTAAAGCAAAAAGTAGAAGCGTATGCTGGAACCCAGTCATAACAACGAACTTCCCACCATTCCGGGGAAGCGTTATTTCACCATTGGTGAAGTAGCGGAGCTGTGTGCTGTGAAAGCACACGTCCTGCGGTATTGGGAGCAGGAGTTTCCGCAGCTGTCGCCGGTAAAGCGTCGGGGCAACCGTCGGTACTATCAACGGGCGGACGTTATTACCATCCGCCAGATTCGTAGCCTTCTCTATGACCAGGGCTACACTATCGGTGGCGCGAAGCAGAAGCTGAGCAGTCACGAGGTGAAAGACGATACCTCCCAGTACAAGCAGCTGATCCGGCAGATGATTACAGAGCTGGAAGAGGTGCTCGAGGTTCTCAACGCGCCGGTCAAATAATGCTTCCGAAGCTTTGAAGAAAAACCGGGATAGCGAGAAGCTGCCCCGGTTTTTTTATGCCTGCAGGTTTATTGCTTCTTGCAGGTCTTGATGCCCAGAATTGAATAGGCCGGGCAGTTGCCCACTGCGGCAGTGGCCAGAGGAACGATGCCAATCCAGCCCCAGGCGGTTTGTGGGCCCACAAATACGAGCGCCAGAAGTACAATGCCGACAATGGCGCGTATGATACGGTCCGCAGATCCCATATTGATGCTCATGATCCATTCTCCTTGGTTGATTTGAGGCAGTAAGGCCACTCTAACGCCTGCTCCCTGGCTGTTCAGTGATAAAGTCACACAAGGAAGGACACTGGATGAGCTAGTCTCGTTAACTATGGAAAAACTGACGTTGCAACACAGCATTCTTGAAACATTGCCGGAATCCCTTCGGCGGGACGCTTTGAACGGACTGCAGGCGATTCAATTTGAGAATGGAAAGGTGCTCTTTAGAGCGGGAGATCCGTGTCAGGGCCTTCCACTGGTGCTCCATGGCAGTGTAAAGGTTCAGATGACAGGGCTGTCGGGGAATAGCATCGTCCTGTACCGGATGGGCGCGGATGACATTTGCACGCTCTCGATCGGGTGCCTGATGACCGGTGACGGCTTTCGCGCAGAGGCCGTGGTTGAGGAGGATGCCAAAGTGTTGATGGTGCCCAGGGGGTTGTTCGATCGGCTCATGGACCAGTCCGCCGATTTCCGGCTGGGCATAATGGAGTCTTACGGTCGCCGCCTGAACGATCTGATGCTGCTGGTGGAGGAGGTTGCGTTCAGGCGAATGGACGAACGACTTCTTCACTGGCTTGAGGCAAGAGCCGGGCACCGCGCAATCACCATCACCCACCAGGAGCTTGCCATTGAGCTCGGCACAGCGAGAGAGGTGATAAGCAGGCTGCTCAAAGAGCTTGAGCGAAAGGGCAGGTTGCGTCTCGCGCGCGGCAAAATTGAATTTACGGGTTCGTTTGCCGAGTAAGTGCCTATAACAAAAAGCCCGGACCTTTCGGCCCGGGCTTTTTGTCGGAATCTGGTCGGGACGGTAGGATTTGAACCTACGACCCCTTGCACCCCATGCAAGTGCGCTACCAAGCTGCGCTACGCCCCGATTCGCTCTTTGCCACATCGAAACTTGAGAGTATTCTCAGTGGCTTAGCGGGAGCGAAGTCTACACGAGCCCATGGAAAAAATAAACATCCGACGGCGATTTTGATCGCAATTTTTAGCGTAGCTTGGTCTCCCGAAGTTTGAGGATGAATTCCGGTGGTTCGAAGGTATCCGCCCGGGCTGATTCCCAGTACTTATCGAACACAGTCAGGTCTGTTTTTCCCTCCAGCAGGGCCCCCGGTTCAAGGAACGGGAAAAGGTCCATGTAAGAGTGAACTTCGGTTTTAGACACCCGCCGGACAACGTGTTCCGGACCAAGCTCGGATGGATGCTTGAGCCCGGAAGCCTCAAGCAGGTTTTGCAGCGCGTCCAGAGTATTCTTATGGTAGTTGTACACCCGCTGGCTCTTGAGCTCCACGTCGAGCTTTTTGCCGCGCCTGGAGTCCTGGGTGGCCACGCCGCTCGGACAGCGCCCTGTGTGGCAACTGAGCGCCTGTATGCAGCCCAGGGAGAACATGTAGCCACGAGCCGCGTTGCACCAGTCCGCACCAAGGGCCAGAGTTCGGGCTATGTTGAAGGCCGAGGTGATCTTGCCCGCTGCGCCAATGGCGATGTCTTCCCGCAAATGGGTGCCGACCAGTGTGTTGTGAACCAGCAGAAGTGCCTCAGTCATGGGCATGCCAAGGCGGTTGATAAACTCCAGTGGAGCGGCTCCTGTGCCGCCTTCACCTCCGTCGACGACGATGAAATCAGGTTTTCGACCGGTTTCCAGCATGGCTTTGACGATGGCGAACCACTCCCAGGGGTGGCCAATGGCAAGCTTGAAGCCGACGGGCTTGCCGCCAGACAGTTCACGCAGGCGGTCGATGAACTCAAGCATCTCGATGGGGGTTGAGAACGCCGAATGACTGGCGGGAGAAACGCAGTCCTCACCCACCGAAACGCCCCGGGCTTCGGCGATCTCGGGAGTCACCTTGGCACCCGGCAAAATTCCGCCGTGGCCCGGTTTCGCACCCTGAGATAGTTTGAGTTCTATCATTTTGACCTGTTCAATCGTGGCGTTCTGCCGAAACATATCTTCGTTGAACGAACCGTCTTTGTGGCGACAGCCGAAGTACCCTGAGCCGATCTCCCAGACCAGATCGCCACCTGGCTGTCGGTGGTATCGGGAGATGGAGCCTTCTCCGGTGTCATGATAGAAACCGCCCATTCTGGCACCGGTATTCAGGCTCAGGATGGCGTTGGCGGAAAGCGAGCCAAAGCTCATTGCGGAAATATTGAACACACTGGCGTTGTAGGGTTTATCACAGTTCCTGCCGATCAGAATCCGGAAGTCACTGCTGTCGAGGCGGGTGGGAGCGAGTGAATGGTTCATCCACTCGAATCCCTCGTCATACATTCCGAGTTGGGAGCCAAAAGGGCGTTTGTCGAGGACATTCTTGGCTCGCTGATAAACGATCGTGCGTTGCTCCCGAGAGAAGGGGCGCTCCTCGGTGTCTGACTGGATAAAATACTGGCGGATTTCTGGCCCGACGGATTCGAGCAGGTACCGGAAGTTGGCCATGATCGGGTAATTCCGGCTGACCGTGTGCCGTCTTTGCAGCAGATCGTAGGTGCCCAGGGCCGTGAAAGCACCGAATATCAACGGAAAGACATAACCGGCATCCAGAGCTATGGCCAGACCAAGGGAAACGACAAAACCGATAATGCTCAGTGCATAGGCCGTATAGCGAAGCGGAAAGGTCTTGGTTTTTTCCATGGAATCCTCTGGTTGTCTGGCAAAACCGGCTCGAACAGCGCGGTAGGCAAAGAAGAGTTTAGTCGAACGACGCAGGATCCTGCATCGATTGGTCCGGACTTTGGCTGGTCCGTTGTCGATCATGGTCTATGATAATTATCAAGGCGGCTAAAATAATCGCGGTTTTGATGTTTTGAACTCAAAACATTATGATAACGCGCTTGTAATGTTTGAACTCCGATTCTGAATAAACGAATTATCAACTCAGGAGGCTCCAAAACGTGGGCAAGGTAGTCAAAGACGAATATTCGACGGACTACGTGGCCGGCCAGGACAATATCACACCGTTCGGGCTGGATCTTCACGCACCGGTATTTCCGATTACGGCAATACTGGTTGTTGCGTTCGTGATAGGGACCCTGATGTTTCCCGGCGAGGCGAAAGAGCTGCTGGATGGAACAAAATGGGACATTATCGCGACGTTTGACTGGTTTTTCCTGATCAGTGCCAACATCTTCGTAGTGGTGTGTTTGGCGTTGATCTTCCTGCCAATGGGTAAGGTCCGTATTGGCGGGCAGGACTGCAAACCTGAATTCTCTACTCTTTCGTGGTTCTGCATGCTGTTCGCAGCCGGCATGGGTATTGGCCTCATGTTCTGGGCCGTTGCCGAGCCGGTGGCCTACTACACAGGCTGGTACGAGACGCCATTCAACGTAGAAGCGAATACGGATGAGGCGCGCAATCTTGCAATGGGCGCGACGATGTACCATTGGGGCCTGCACCCTTGGGGCATCTATGCGATCGTTGCTCTTTCCCTGGCATTTTTTGCCTTCAATAAAAACATGCCGCTGACCATCCGCTCTGCTTTCTTCCCCCTGTTGAAGGATAAGGTGTGGGGCTGGCCTGGTCACGTGATCGATGTTCTGGCAGTTGTAGCCACTATCTTCGGTCTCGCGACGTCTCTCGGTTTCGGTGCTCAGCAGGCGGCTTCCGGCCTTAATTATCTGTTCGACACTGGCGCTGGTACCAATGTCCAGATGGCTATTATCGTCGGCGTTACAGCTCTTGCGCTGATCTCAGTACTCCGGGGGCTCGACGGCGGCGTTAAGATCCTGAGTAACATCAACATGGGCGTTGCCGGCGTTTTGCTGTTGTTCGTAATCTTCGCCGGCCCAACGATGACCATTCTGGAAACTCTCTGGGTAACTTCTTCTAACTATGTCGGCAATGCGTTGCAGCTCAGTAATCCGTTTGGCCGTGAAGACGAAGCCTGGTTCCAGGGCTGGACTGTCTTCTATTGGGCATGGTGGATTTCCTGGTCACCGTTCGTTGGCATGTTCATCGCACGTGTTTCCAAGGGACGCACCGTACGTGAGTTTGTTACCGCAGTGTTGATCGTTCCGACCGTCATTACAGTCGTATGGATGAGCGCTTTCGGTGGCGCCGCTATCGAACAGATCCAGCAAGGCATTGGTGAGTTGGCTGAGAACGGTCTGACCGAAGTTTCCCTCGCGACGTTCCAGATGTTTGCGAACCTGCCGCTGACCGGAATTCTGTCATTCGTCGGTATCGTTCTGGTGCTGGTGTTCTTCGTAACATCCTCGGATTCGGGCTCGCTGGTCATCGACAGCATTACTGCCGGTGGCAAGACTGATGCTCCGACCGCTCAGCGTGTGTTCTGGGTTGTCGCTGAGGGTGCGATTGCTGCTGCCCTGATCTTTGGCGGCGGTGAAGATGCACTTGGCGCGATTCAGGCAACCGCGATCAGTGCTGGTCTGCCGTTTACGGTGGTTCTGCTGATCATGACGTGGGGGCTTCTGAAAGGCCTCAGTCACGAGCGGCAACTCCTGATTGCCAGGGGCGAGCTCACCTAAGAGCGCTGTGAAAATAAAAAACCGGGGCTTGGCCCCGGTTTTTTTATGTCTGGAAGCACTCAGAAACTGGCGAACGTGTCCATGGCGAAACGGGAACGCTCCAGTGGTGTGAAGTGCGGGCGTTTCAGCGCTTCGATGGCTCGCAGGCGGGGCAGCAGCCCCCGACCGTTTGCCATCTGAATGGCGAGTCCGGGGCGTGCGTTCAGCTCCAGTAGTAACGGCCCTTCGTTGGCGTCGACCACCAGATCAACCCCCATGTAGCCGAGTCCGGTCGCTTCGTAGCAACGAGAGGCCATTTCCAGCATCTCGTCCCAGGCTTCAATCTGGATGTTTTCCAGAGCAAGACCGGTATCCGGGTGAAGTGTAATGGGACGGTTGAACTGAACTGCGTTCAGGCTCCGACCAGACCCGATATCAAGACCGACGCCGACGGCTCCCTGATGCAGATTGGCTTTACCGTCCGATGCGGTTGTCGCCAGTCTCAGCATGGCCATCACCGGGTAACCCTGAAACACCACAATACGGATGTCGGGCACACCCTGATGCGAATACTTTGCCAGTGAGGGAGCGGATTCCACCAGGTTCTCGACAATCGCAACGTCCGGAGTGCCTGCAAGAGAGTAGAGACCGGCCAGAATATTGGTCAGGTGACGCTCAAGGAATGAAGAATCGACACGGGAACCGGAAGCCTTGATGTAATCATCACCATCGCGCCCGGTAATCACCGTAATGCCTTTGCCGCCAGACCCCTTCGCCGGTTTTATCGCAAAGCCCTCAAGGTCTTCAGCCATCTCCCGGAAGTGGGATATTTCATGCTGTTGGCGGACAATCTGAAGCAGTTTGGGCGTTTTTACCCCGTATTCGGCAACCACCAGCTTGGTCTTCAGCTTGTTGTCCACCAGAGGGTACGACGAGCGCTCATTGTACCGGGAAATGTAGTCGACATTTCTCCGGTTCATATTGAGCATCCCGAGCCTCTTGAGAGATCGCGGTGAAATCCAGTCCATATCAGTCGTACGCCTTCATTGGCGTGAACCGTCGCAGCTCGCTGAGCTTGTAGCCGGTGTATTGGCCCATCAACAGGATCAGCCCGAGGATCACGAGGTGCAGCTCCGGGAAGTTGAAGGTCAGATGGCCAGCCAGAGGCGCGCTCATCAGCAGATAGGCGCAGATGGCCACGAACAGGCTGCCGGCACCCTGAACCATGACCTCGTGGGCGCCTTCTTCCTCCCAGAGGATGGACATGCGCTCAATCGTCCAGGCAATAATAACCATCGGGAAGAAAGTGACCGTCATGCCAGTGTTGAATCCCATCTGGTAACCGATAATGCTCAAGCCCGCGGTGATGAAAATAACCAGAATGATCAGGGCGGATATTCGAGACACCAGCAACAGGTTGAGACTGGACAGATAGCCGCGCATGAGCAGACCGATGGCGACAACCGACAGGAAAGCAATCAGCCCGGGCACCAGAGTTGTCTGGACGAAGGCCACGGCGATGAGCACGGGCATGAAAGTGCCAGAGGTACGAATGCCGATGACGATCCGCATGAAGGCCACCATGAGTGCACCGAGTGGCAGCAACAGCAGCATCCGGAACATGCTTTGTTCTTCAATGGGCAGTTCATAGAAGCTCAGGAAACCGAGGCCGTTGGAGGCGGATTCCATGGTCGCCAGTTGCAGGGCCGGAACAGTTTGCCGGAGCATGGAGAAGCTCACCTCGGAGTTTTCCCCGCCCACGACATCCAGCAAAGAAGCAGAGCCCTGGCGCCAGAGCAACAGATCGTCAGGTACGCCCTGTTCAGCGGTTTTCGGGTTGAAGGTGAGCCACTGTTTGCCATTGTAGATTTGCAGGTAGGGCATCAGCTGTTGCCGCCTGCGCGCATCCTCAAGCCTGAGGCCGTCGGCTATCCTGGCAGCGATACCGCTATGATTGAGCATATCGACCAGAAGGTCCAGGTAGTTCTCTTCCGAGACCAGCAGGGTGGTGTTCTGGGTGCGGGTGTCGGGCTGCATCAGCCGGATAAGCTCTCGGGTCATGCTTTCTGGAGTACTCGAACGGGCCCTGGCCTGGTCCAGTATTTCCTGAACGGCTGTGGCTTCGGGTTCCTCCCAAAAGGTCCTCGGTGTTTTCGGTTCCCGCACGGGAATTTCCGGTTGAGCGTTAGCGTCCGGAATAAACTGGGCTTTGAAGTACAGTGTCTGCGGTCCGGAGACTTCCCGCTTGCTCCATTCCGCCCGGCGGCTTCCCGAGCTGTCGATGATAGAAAAGCCGTAGCCAGGTGATGCAGCCTGCTCGGTAAGGATACGGAATCCCGGGGGTTGCTCGGGTATGTTGAGGCTGGCAAGCACTGATCCGTCGCCGGCGTCAAAATCGATTCGGGCCTCGACCATCCAGACAGGACGCTGCTCGCCTGTCAGCCAGGGTATGCCAAGCTCAATGTGTCTCCAGACAGCAAGCGAAATGCCCGCTGCGATGAGGAGAAAAACGGCAATATAAAACGGCAGGCGCGAGCGGGTGGTCACGATTCGTTCCCGTTGCTTTTGCGGATGGATTCAGGCAATTCGGTGGCGTACTCCTTGCCGACATCGACCAGCATTACGTCACGCAGAATATTGCGGCCGATCAGAACTTCGTAGGTCAGGTTTGTTCTGTCGGCAAGTGTGAACTCGGCTACCTGCCGATGGTCGCCAATAAAGAACTGGAGTTCGACAACAACACGGCGCTCAGCCTCGTCCGCGCTGGCCTGAATAACCCGGACACGACGGGAGATTTCTTTCTCCAGGGTCACGAACTTGTCGGCGCCGGGAACGGGTACATCAAACCGCACCCAGTTGCTGCCATCCCGCTCAAACCGGGTGATGTTGCGTGCGTCGATGGAGGAAGTTTCGGCGCCGCTGTCGATTCGAGCTTTGTAGATCAAGCCGGGGTCCGCGAGGTAGAAATTCTCTACCTCACCGACAATGACTTTCCCCTTGAGGCGATCAGCGCGGCCTTTTGAGTTGTCTGTTGCGGGGCACTGCTTCTGGACCTGAACGGGCGGACATTCGGGCTTTTCTACCTGGGTGGCGATCGCGTCCAGTATGGTTTGAGTCGATGAGCGGGTCTGGGCAACGGCTTGCTCGTGTCGAGTCGCTGCATTCTCTTCCATGGTAACGAGAGTCGCACGCTGGCTCTTGACGGATCCCTGAAGCTCATTGAGGTCTGTTTTGGGAACCATGAAATAACGGTCTGCCGAACATCCCGTCAGTGTGAGGATGCCTGCGAGTGCGATGAAGGAAGGTTTAGGCAGTCCAGCCCGAAAACATTTCAAACCCATGAATAACCCCTGAGCTGGCAGCCTGTCATACCCGAGTGGGAACGGTGATGACGGTCTGTGCATGTGAAACCGGATAAAAACGGAATGGAAGTATACAACATCCAACCTGTGTGGTTGATTTACAGATGGTTAAGGGGCAGTAGTGTTTACCGTGACAGGAAATGTCCTTCACCGAGCACGGTTTCAGCACGCAGGTATTCCTGAATAACGGGGGAGCAATTGAGGTAGAAAAGCAGCAGTTCGCGCTGCACATCCTGATCCTGAATTCGGGCGGCAAAACTGATCAGTTCCCGGATGTTCTCGTCGCTTTCGGCACTGCTGGAAGGCATCCCGAAACTCTTTCCGTACCGGGTTTTAAGCAGGCTGGTGAGGCGCTCGAGGTGAAACTCGCCAGTGTGGGTAATGTGCGGCAGGATTCTGAATGCTTCCTTGTTCCGGGATGCGCCTGTACCGAACAATCCGGATTGGCTGTCCTGACTGGAGCCGTCATCGTGGAGAAACTCCGCCCCCAGCTTTCGCCACAATTCTTTCAGCATGATCTGTTATCCATTTCTGATCCCGTCCGTGCCCGTCATACGGTTACCAAAGGGTAATAACCACTTGGCGGGTGAACATTTTACCCTTTTAGACGATATTACGTTGGGCGTCCAGAGCTAGATGCCCGGGCTTCGAATTATTGCCAAACAGTCGTGGTCCTTACCGGCAGCACCAGTCAACTTGACGGTGCGCCGGGCAAAAGGTTCCCTGCGTGGGTTAGACTGTGTTCAAGCAGAATCGTACCGATCATTCATCTGAAGAGAGTTTTAATGGGAGTATTGCCAGGTGCCTGAAGCCATCATGGAACAGATGTTGTCCCGTCCTGATCTGATGGCGGCGCTGATGGTTGTTTTGATTCTTCTGATCGTTCTGAAAGGGCTTTGGGGCAGGAATGGTCGACTTGAGCAGGACGTCGAACATTGGAGGCAGCATGCCGCAAGCCTTGAGAACCGACTGGCCGGGCTTGAGTCGGAGCTGGAGAGCCGGAAAGAGCGCTTTGCGCAGGTGGAAAGCGAACGTCAGACCCTGAGGGCAAAGGCGGAAGAGCTGTCCGAAGCGCTGGGTGAGGCCCGCATGTCGCTCCGGGAGCAGGAAGTGACAATTGATAAGGAGCGCCGTTCAGCCAGTGAGAAGCTGGAGCTGCTTGAGCGTAACCGTGACGCCCTGAAGCAGGAGTTTGAAAACCTTGCCAACAAGATTTTCGAGCAGAAGAGCGAGCGTTTCAGCCAACAGACACGAACCAGCCTGGATACCCTGCTTAATCCGTTCAGGGATCAGCTGCAGGACTTTCGAAAGCGCGTCGAGGACGTGTATACCAATGAAACCCGGGACCGTCAGGCCCTGCGCAGTGAGATCAAATCACTACAGGACCTGAACCGACAGATCACTGAAGAAGCCGCCAATCTGACCCGCGCACTGAAGGGTGACAAGAAAATCCAGGGCAACTGGGGTGAGCTGATTCTCGAGCGTGTACTGGAAAAGTCCGGCCTTCGTAAGGGCGTTGAATACGACACCCAGGGCAGTTATCGGGACAGCGATAATCAGCTGTATCGGCCGGATGTCATCGTGCATCTGCCAGACAACCGTAACCTGATCATTGATTCCAAGGTGTCGTTGGTGGCTTATCAGCAGTGGGTCACGGAAGACGAGGATTCCGTGGTCAGGGAAGAGGCTTTGAAACAGCATGTTGAGGCCGTTCGAAATCACATCCGTACGTTGAGTGAAAAGGACTATAGCCAACTGCATGGCCTTCATTCGCCGGATTTCGTGCTTTTGTTCATGCCAATCGAGCCTGCCTTTGTGGCGGCGTTTCAACAGGACGAGAACCTTTTCGCAGAAGCCTTTGAGCGAAAGATTATTGTGGTAACTCCAACAACCTTGTTGGCAACATTGAGAACAATCGAAAACATCTGGCGTTATGAGCGTCAGAGCCAGAATGCCCGACGAATCGCCGAGCGGGCAGGCGCGGTTTATGACAAACTCAGGGTGTTCGTGGAAGCGATGGAACGCCTCGGCACCCAGTTGCATACCGCCCAGGGAACCTACGACTCGGCCATGAACACCCTGACCCGCGGGCGGGGTAACCTGATCTCGCAGGCCAATCGCTTTGTTGAGCTGGGTGTTCGGGTCAAGAAAGAATTGCCCAAGGGGATCATGGATCAGGCGGAAGTGGACGGTTCCGACGAATTCCTTCATTCCGGGGACGACGACCGGCCTGATTCTGAGGAGCAGGCGATTGGTGCAGATAACGAGCAGGAGTAGATGCCATGGCAGTATTATTTGGAACAGGTCGCTGTTTTGTCCTCGGGGCCGCCCTGGCTTCCGTGCTCCTGGCGGGGCCGGCGCTGGCGCTGGCGCCCGAACATGAAACCCGCAGGTTGATGCTGGCTACGGAAGAGGCCGTTGTCGCAGAGAACTGGGGTGAGGCTGCGGAATACCTCAACCGGTTGCAGCAACTGGAGGGGGAAAAGCCGGAAGACTACTATTTTTATCGGGGCCGGGTGATGCTCCAGTCCTCCCATTTGAACGAGGCCCAGTCGGCCCTTGAGACCTATGTAAGCCAGGCGGGTGCGAAGGGAGCCCACTATCAGGAATCCCTTCAGCTGATCACCTCTATCGAGAAGACCAGGCGACAGAACGCTGTCGCACCCCAGGCTGCTGGCGAAAGCGAGCCGGTTGCGGTTATTGAACCAGCGGGTGAGGGCCGCGTTGAGTCACTGCGCAAGCTCTATCTGGCGGATTCAGACCGTGAAGCCTTGACCCTTCATATCAACAGCCTTCTTGAACTCGCAGGCTGGCGCCGTGATCAGGCAGTGGTGCGGCTGGACCGGCCGGCAGATGTGGAATATCGCCTGGGAACCCAGGGAGACGAGATTCAGGTGCAGGAAATCAGGCGAGCCGAAGATGGCCGTATACTGAGGAGCACCGAGCCGATGTCGGTGTTTGGCATTAACCCCCAGGTTGAGTGGCGTTGTGAAGCCGCTGTTTCGACCTGCTGGGTTTACGATCCAAGGGATGGCTCCCGCCTGCTTCAACTGGCCGCGAACCGTGAGCGAGTTCAGGAGATTGCTGAGACGCTGGGGCAGTTGATCCGGACACTTCAGCTACCGTCCGGATCCTGATTCAATCAGGGAGGTTGCCTCGTTCGCCCTCCCGGTATGCGCCGGGCGTCACCCCTGTCCACTTCTTGAAAGCCCTGTGGAAGGTTGAGGGCTCGGTGAAGCCAACCTTGGCCGCGATGTCGTTGATGGGCAGGTCCTGCCGGCTCAAGTAGTAAATCGCCATATCCCGCCGTAGCAGGTCCTTGATTTCCTGAAACGAGGTATTTTCCTGCTTCAGCCGGCGACGCAGCGTTTGCGGGCTGGTATGTAGCTCTGCGGCAATCCATTCGAAATCCGGTAACGGCTTTGAGAAATCTCTCCCGATCAGCGCACGAATCCGCCCCGTAAAGGTGTTGCTCTCGTCAGGCCGGGACAGCAGGTCTGCGGGCGACGTCTTCAGGAATTGCCGCATCTCCGGCCTGTCGCGGATAACTGGCGCAGACAGGAAGCGTTTGTCGAAGGTGAGGGCAATCCTGTCGGATTCGAACGCCAGGGGGCAGTGGAAAATGTGCCGGTATTCGTCGCCGTGGGTCGGCCGGGGGTAATCGAACTCCGCCTTTTCCAGTTCTATCGGTTGCCCGATGAGCCAGCTTCCCAAGCGATGCCAGATTACGAGGATGCTTTCCCTCAAGAAGAAACTGGGATCGTTTATTTCGCCTTCCATCCGGGCCACCAGTCGGGCATTGTCCTCGCCGATTTCGAGCTCCATCGATACCATGGGCTCGAAGAGCCGGGAAAACTGGAAGGCTTGCCGGTACACCGATTCCAGGTTGGGGCAGTCAATCACCAGCGCACACATGGTTGCGAAGGTGCCTGTCCGGGCCCGCCGGGGCCCAAGCCCCATAAACTCGTCCCCCATCCGGTTCCAGAGTACCTGCATAAGATGGCTGAACTGGTCGCTGCTGACCCGGGCCATCTCGATACGTAGGAGATCGGGCGAGATTCCTGCCTCCCGGAGCATTTCCCGGGTATCAAAACCAAGTCTTTCAGCACCCCCCAGGGCAGCCTGAACAAAGTGCTTCGAAACCGTCAGATCGGACATCACGCTCGCCATTCCATAAAAACGAAACCCATCATAAAACCCCGGCAGAACAATGCAACCGAAGCCGTCCGGACAGGCTGGTAGAAACGGCCAATCGGAATGACGGAACCGGCAGTTGGCCCCGTTGGCAAAACCGGGCAGCATGAAGGAAACGAATGCTATTCGGACAACTCTCACAATAAAAAGGAGATCATCATGGCGGGTCCTCTGACTTCGCTGAAAGTTCTGGACTTCAGTACCTTGCTGCCCGGTCCCTACGCCACCATGCTGCTGGCCGATATGGGGGCAGATGTATTACGTGTGGAAGCGCCGGACCGGGTGGATCTGACACGGGTGATGCCGCCCCATGATGCGGGAGTGAGCACGGCTCATGGTTTTCTGAATCGAGGCAAGAAGTCGCTCGGTCTCAACCTCAAAGAGCCGGGGAGCCGGGAAAAAGTCCTGGAGCTGGTCAAAGACCACGACATTGTTATCGAGCAGTTTCGCCCGGGAGTGATGGACCGGCTCGGCATTGGCTACCAGACCCTCAAAGCAGTAAATCCTCGTCTCATCTATTGCTCCATTACCGGTTACGGCCAGACCGGCCCCTACAAGGACCGCGCGGGCCATGACATCAATTATCTCTCCCTCGCGGGCGTCAGCAGCCACTGCGGCCGAGCCGACAGCGGCCCGCCACCCATGGGTATACAGATTGCAGATGTAGCTGGTGGTTCTCACCATGCCGTGATGGGCATCCTGGCTGCGGTAATTCACCGGCAACGAACCGGAGAAGGGCAGTTTGTTGATATCAGCATGACCGATGCCGCGTTCGCGCTGAACGCCATGGCCGGGGCGGCCTGCCTCGCCGGAGGCCAGGAACAGAAGCCGGAACGCGCGTTGCTGAACGGCGGCTCCTTTTACGACTACTACCAGACGCGCGACGGTCGCTGGCTTTCAGTTGGCAGTCTCGAGCCGCAGTTCGCTTCCCGCTTGTTCCACACCCTCGGGATCTCTGAGGTAACCAGCCTCGCCATGAGCCAGAATCCTGAGCATCAGCAACACCTTAAAGCGGTTCTGAAAGAAAAGATTGCAGAGAAACCCCTGGCGGAGTGGCAGGAGATTTTTGCCGACGAGGATGCCTGCGTGGAGCCGGTTCTGACCATTTCGGAGGCCGCCGAGCACCCACAGCTGAAGGCCAGGGACATGGTGATTGGTGTTGATAGAGGGGATGGCACTCAACAACCGCAGATCGGATTCCCGATCAAGTTCGAGAAAACGCCATCGGAAACGTCCCGGATCGGGAAAATGCTCGGAGCTGATAACGAAGATTACCTGTGAGTGTTGTTTGGGCGGCAAGTATTGGCCTAACGCCAAACAATATCAGGTCTTGATGGATTGCAGGCGCAACGCTGGTCACATCAAAGTACCTAATTTACATTTCTGACAAAGCAGTAAAGATAGGCTCTGGAGTTTTCGGCCAACTCGATCGGGAGAGCTACTCCAGAAATCGTAGCACAAAAATGGAAGTTTCAGCTTTGTATTGCGGGAGGCGAGAACTGAATCCTGGCTTCGGCTTCAAAACTTATTCACTTAGCAATGTTGTGCTAAATCCATCGCCGGCTTAATTCAAAACCCCAGACGCAACAAACCCCGGAATAACCGGGGTTTGTTGCGTCTGGGGCCTCCATGTGGAGGCCTTTTTCGTTGCGAGTGACTAGGGTGCTGTACACAGGTCAGGCAGGTCTGCCAGCGCGACACCAAACGTCACATATGTCTCGCAGAGCATGCCACCGAATACTGCAAGGTTGTCGGCGGAAGTAGGTGTCCCATGATTGCCCTCTTGATAAGTTGTAATCATGTCTAAACCGATTGTGAGAGGTTTTGTTCCCGCCAGAGGCGCGTTGAAGCTGTTTACGGTTACAGGTACAGGAAGCCCGGTCTGCTCTGGAGTAAATGTACCTGACAGCGCAGGAATACCCCACCGCTGGTCATCAGCTGCGTTTGGTATAACCGTGTCTCCAGCCACCTCTGATAGAAGAACGTCTGTCGAAGCGCCGAGTGTATCAACAAAGTTGATTGGGTCTGCTGAGTCAATTGCCGCCTGGAGAACATTGAGGTATGCCTCAAGCGAGGCATCGCCCTGTGTCAGGCCCGCTGCCTGCTGAAGTCCAAGCAAGATGCGCGGTGCAAAAGCAGGTGAGTTTTCAAGCAAGCGAACAATCCCTCCACCTGGTGTCAGCATGCTGGCAGAAGCAATGTCATTGAAAGTGGCCGGAATATCAGAACTTCCGTCAGCAGCAGTGAAAATCGTCGAACCTATTTGATTTTCGTTGACTGATGCTACGAAGGGCATGCCTGTGATGGTTCCAAGAGAATGGCCGGCAAAATACACGGTATCAGCCGCAGTTACATTGATGCCTGTGCCGCTACCGCCGACGCTCACCGGACGGGGTAACGTAATGCCAGGCTTGCCGGCGAGAGGATTACCAAACAAGGTTGCCCGGAGGTTCATTTGATCAACGACACTTTGACGGTTGTTGTCCCGCGCTGTTAAGAAGTTTTGCAGGTTAATGTAAAAGCTGCCCGATCCCTCAGTCCCTTCTGGTGCAGCTGGGTCAAATACCATTGGTGCTGGAGTCCCACTTGCATCTGAGTATAGATTGAAGTGTCGTTCGTTAGTGGCAGGTGCAAGCCCAGGAATTGTGCTGCCCGCGTTTGCAACTGTATTTACAAGGGACTGCGCTGTGAGAGTGCTTTCCTGTGTTGCAGTTCCCCCAGCCAAGGCATCCGCAAGATCAGAGACGTTACCCGCAACCACCAGAGGTGCCAAAGCATCGGCTTCGGCTTCAGACGCGCCGCCCCCGATCAGAAGTGCAGTAGCCAAAGGAAGTTGTTCATTTGCGGAGAAAGGTGCCACACCATGTAATGGCTGATCAATGGCTACAACAACGAAACCTTGCGCTGCTAAGCCTGTGCCGAAAGTAAGTGCTGCACTGCGGTCAGTGGTAATGCCATGCTGATACATGACTACACCTCTGATATCCCCGCTGTTAGGGTACAGAGCCAGGAGAGGAACTTCTTGAGTACTCAACTCCTTAGGGAAGGGAAATATGTAGTTGACTGCAGTAGACACCGTCGGATCTGCTTGCGGCAATGATACACCAAGCGCGGAAAAGGTTGTGTTGAGCGCTTCGGCCAAATCGCTGTCTGCAGTCCAGTTGGTTGAGCCAAAGCCGGCAATGCCTGCCGCGCTATCTCCAAGATAGTACGGCAGTGAGACGGTTCCTTGCGCGGCAAGTACATTCTCGGAACCGGGAATCGCGCCTGCTACTGCGGATACGAGGCCTACCGGAGAGATGGTAGAGCTATCGATAGAGATAGTGTCGGTGAAACCACCTGATCCGTCTGCTACATTGCGATTAACGCCAGGAACAGGCGTCGGCAATTGGCCGGCAAAATTGGATGCCAGAGCTACGCCTACGCAATTGACAGCAGGCTCACCAAGCTCAACAAGGCCAGTGGCATTCGCTTCACCGACCTCGCAAGGTCCTCCTGGTGCAAAAAGAGCATTAAGAGGGGAGTCTGGGTTGGCTGGAAGAGATGTAGGGAATGCATTGAATGCTGTATCTACTGCAGTCTTCACTTCTGAGTATGACGAGGCACCGGCTTCAACTGCTTGGGAGGCGGCACTTACTTTGACGAATGTTTCGATCTGATCAGAGAACCAAGAAGCAGGCTCTGCAATATATTGAAGCACCTTCTCGTCATTTGAGGTGGTGAAGCTGTAGCTAATAGCTATGTCGTCTTCGGTAACCGGGGCTCCAATAAACTCGAAGAAGCCCGCGGCGGTCGCTTCCCAAAGGTTGTTGATCAGTGCTTTCACGGGGGCCAGGGCTGGATTGCCAAGCGGCTGTGCCTCGTCGGTCAGGCTCTGATAACTGGGGGAAGCAACGATGGCATCGCCGTTGATATCTGTAACGCCCTTAGTCACAACCGCTACGTAGCGTTTGCGCGGATTTAAAGGCTCGAGAGGCAGGATTCTGATAGCGGACGTGCCGCTTAGTGTCTCGACGTCCGCTCTTGCGCTGGCAAGTCCGATAGGCGTAGGCGGTTCTTGATTGCTAAGTCCCTGAACAGGATCTCCGCTGGCGTATTCAAGTTCGATAAGAAAAACCGTCTGACCGTATACAACAGATTCTTGGTTTATCTGGCCATTAAACTGAATGACTGCAGGCGCGACAGTTGAAGCACCGCTCAGCTCATTCAGTGCAGTAGTCACTGGTGGTGAGGTGTCACCGACACCGAAAGTGCCATCACCCTGCTCTGAGTCAAAAATCAGATCATTCGGAATAGGTAGTTCGCTGGTGATTGGGTTAAAAATCGGCCAAGTTTTTCCAGTAAAGTCCGGGTTTGTGATCTGATAATCCGGATTAGCATTCGCCCCCGTCTCGCCACTATCAAAGCAGCCTGTAAGTCCAACGGAAGACGCCACGGCAAGACTTATTAGAGTTTTCTTGAACATGGGTGGAACCTTTTCCTGTTGTTGTGTCGTTATGTTCGGCAGCTGACGGGGCCGGTCTGATCCGGTAAGCCCGTTGTCAGTGGCCTGTTCTGCTTAAACTGTTGTCTGAAATTGTAGCCAGCGCTGTAAGCCAATTTCTGTATCTCTGACTATAGCGACAGTATGGCAAGTGTTGATCAGCCAAAAGTGTGATTCTTCTGGATTGAATCCTCCCCGCACAGTTGGAGTTCGGCCTTTGAGAAAAATAGTTGCCGGATAACGGTTTGTCGAGGTCCGGCAACGGGGAAATTGAGGCGCAGTCGAGGTTTACTCGAAGCGCGAGAAATCCGGTGCGCGTTTTTCCATAAAGGCCCGGAAGGCTTCGGCAGCTTCTGGGGATTTCAGGCGCTCGGCAAACAGCTGACCCTCTTCGAGCATGGTCTCCCGAAGTGCCGCCATGGTTGGCTGATTCAAAAGGGCTTTGGTGGCTCGAATCGCCGCCGGGGCTTTTTCAGTGAACCGCTGGCAGGCTTCAAAGGCATTGGCTTCGGTCTGCTCAGGTTCGCAAACCCGGTTGATCAGGCCAAGCCGAAGAGCTTCTTCCGCGGAGAAGGCACCACCAAGCATCAGCAGCTCCGCGGTGCGCACCCGGCCAATCCAGGAGGGAAGTAGCAGGCTCGAGCCGCCCTCGGGGCACAGGCCGAGGCTGGCAAAGGGCATCTGGAACGCCGTGTTGTTGCCGGCGAACACCAGATCGCAGTGCAGCAACATAGTGGTGCCAATGCCAACGGCCGCGCCATTGACCGACGCCACCACAGGTTTGGTTGCACTGGCCAGTAATAAAAGAAAGCGGCCGACTGGGGTTTGTTCGAAATCACCGGGCAAGCCGGCGGCAAATTCGCTCAGGTCGTTGCCTGCAGTGAAACACTCGCTTGTGCCGGTGAAGAGTACGCACCGGATGTTGGTGTCATCCCGGGCCTGCTCCAGAGCGTCCCCCATGGCGGTGTACATGGCGTGGGTGAGGGCGTTCTTGCGCTCTGGCCGGTTCAGTCGAACGATGAGAATCCGGTCTTTTATTTCGGTGAGGACGAGGTCAGTCACGGTGTCTCCTGCGGTGTTATTCTAGTTTGGTTAGGATGGTACCCTTTTCTCGTGGCGTTTTTCACGGGTTTTAATCCTTGCTTCGCCATCTGTCCAATCACTCGCCAAACCGATTTTCTGGTAAACTCTCGCCTCCCGATTTTTACGACACGACATAACGATATCAAGCTGATGAGGCGCCTATGACCACCGTAATCCGCCAGGACGACCTGATTGAAAGCGTAGCGGACGCGCTGCAGTTCATTTCCTACTACCACCCGAAAGATTTCATTGATGGTGTGTATGAGGCCTACCAGAAGGAAGAATCCCAGGCGGCCAAGGATGCCATGGCCCAGATCCTGATCAACTCGCGCATGTGTGCGGAAGGGCATCGGCCCTTGTGTCAGGACACTGGCATTGTGACGGTATTCGTCAACATCGGTATGAACGTCCAGTGGGACTGCGAGCTACCCCTGGATGATGTGATCAACGAAGGGGTGCGTCGCGCCTATACCCATCCGGACAACGTGCTGCGCGCTTCTATTCTGGATGACCCGGACGGCAAGCGTAAGAACACCGGTGATAACACGCCGGCTATCATCCACTACAAGATGGTTCCGGGCGATACGGTTGAAGTGCACGTGGCTGCCAAAGGTGGTGGTTCAGAGGCTAAGTCCAAGTTCGCGATGCTGAATCCGTCCGATTCGGTTGTCGATTGGGTTCTTAAAATGGTCCCGCAGATGGGGGCTGGCTGGTGCCCGCCTGGCATGCTGGGCATTGGTATTGGCGGTACCGCCGAAAAGGCGATGGAAATGGCCAAGGAATCCCTGCTGGATCCGATCGATATCCACGACCTGAAAGCGCGCGGTGCCTCGAACAGAGCCGAGGAACTGCGTCTTGAGCTGTTCGACAAGGTGAATGATCTGGGTATCGGTGCCCAGGGGCTGGGTGGCCTGACCACCGTTCTGGACGTTAAGGTCAAGGATTACCCGACGCACGCTGCCAATAAGCCGGTGGCCATCATCCCGAACTGTGCTGCGACTCGCCACGCGCATTTCACTCTGGATGGTACCGGACCGTCCCTGCAGACGCCGCCGCGCCTGGAAGACTGGCCGGAAATCACCTGGGAAGTGGGCGACAACGTGCGTCGCGTGAATCTGGATACGGTGACCCCGGAAGACGTAAAGGACTGGCAGCCGGGCGAAACCGTCCTGCTCTCCGGCAAGATGCTGACCGGCCGGGATGCTGCCCACAAGAAGATGGTCGACATGATCGAGAAAGGCGAGGAACTGCCAGTCGATCTGAAGGGTCGCTTCATTTATTACGTGGGTCCGGTTGATCCGGTGCGCGAAGAGGTCGTTGGTCCTGCAGGCCCGACGACTGCGACCCGAATGGACAAGTTTACCCACACCATGCTCGAGAAGACCGGCCTTACCGGCATGATCGGTAAAGCAGAGCGCGGTCAGGTGGCCATCGACGCCATCAAGGAATTCGGTGCGGTCTACCTGATGGCCGTGGGCGGGTCCGCTTACCTGGTCTCCAAGGCCATCAAGAATGCGGAAGTGGTTGCCTTCCCGGAACTGGGTATGGAAGCCATTTACGAGTTCGAGGTCGAAGACATGCCGGTCACAGTCGCCGTTGATTCGCGCGGCTCGTCTGTGCACCAGACAGGTCCTGCGGAGTGGCACGAGAAGATCATTGCTGCCAAGGCGGTCTGATCTCGGTAGGTTGCAGAAAAAACAAAAGGGCCGGACGAGTATATCGTCCGGCCCTTTTTCGTTGACTGGCGCAGCTACCTCAACTTGAACAGCTGATATTCAGGTGCTTGCCCCAATCCGGCGGCAATGCAGCATAAGCCTCACTTTCCGGTTGCTCGTCATAGGGGCGTTCGAGAACCTTCAATAGTGCTTTCATCGGTTCGTAATCCCCGTTTTGCGCTTCCTGGATAACCTGCTGGGCCAGATAGTTCCTCAGCACATACTTCGGATTTACACGGCGCATGGCGTATTCCCGCTCATCGTGAGCGCGGCTTTCGTTCATGAGTCTCTCCTCATAACGCTCCAGCCACTGGCCTGCCACGCTGCGATCTACAAACAGATCCCGCACCGGCCCATGGCCATGGCTGTGCAGATTCGAGAGCGCCCGGAAGAAAGCCGTGTAGTCGACATGGTGCTCGTGCATCATGCTGAAGGTATCCATGATCAGGCTCAGGTCCGCTTCATCCTCGATGATCAGGCCAAGCTTGTCTCGCATGTTCTGGAGGAAGCGTTCGTTGTAGGCCACTTCATAGCGGCGAAGCCCCCGGCGCACGTCGTCCTCCTCCATTACCGGGAGCAGGGCTGTGGCCAGGTAGCGGCAATTCTCGAACCCGACTTGTGGTTGACGGTTGTAGGCGTAGCGCCCGCCCTGGTCGGTATGGTTGCTTATATAGCCGGCATCGAAATCATCAAGGAATGCGAAAGGGCCATAATCAAAGGTGTCGCCGATGATGGACATGTTGTCGCTGTTCATCACGCCATGGCAGAAGCCGACTGCCTGCCAGTCCGCAATCGTTCTTGCGGTGCGTTCCACCACTTCCTCGAACCAGCGGGCGTATCGATCGTCATCCGGCAGGTTGATCAGATGAGGGAAGTGCAGCGAGATCACATGCTCAAGCAGAGTCTTTACGCTTTCAGGTCCTTCGTGGTGAGCGGCGAACTCGAAGTGTCCGAAGCGAATATGGCTTTGAGCCACGCGCACCAGTGCCGCCGCCGTCTCGATGGATTCCCTGCGCACCGGGTCTTTGGCGCTCACCATGAACAGTGCCCGGGTGGTAGGGATACCCAGTCCGTGCATGGCTTCACTGCACAGGTATTCGCGAATGGTGGAGCGAAGCACAGCGCGGCCATCTCCGAAGCGGGAGTAGGGAGTCATACCGGCGCCTTTGAGGTGCCAGTCCCAGCGTCGTCCATCGGGGCCAACGGTTTCCCACAGTAGCAGTCCACGGCCGTCGCCCAGATCGGGATTGTAGGCGCCGAACTGGTGGCCCGTGTATTTCATGGCCACAGGCTCCATGCCCTCGAGTAACTCTGATCCTGCACCCACGCCGGTCCACTCCGATTCGGAATCGGCGCGAAAGCCCATCTGTTCCGCGAGCTTGTGGTTGAAGCACACCATCTTTGCGTCTTTTAGTGGTGAGGGCTGAACCCGGGTATAAAAACTGTCCGGGAGCTCCAGGTAGCGATGCTCTATTCGAAAATCGTTGCCACTCATAAAACGCCTATACTCCCATTGGTATGAATTCTGCTGCCGTCTCTCTTAAGTCATCCATTGAACTGGAAACCCTCCGTGTCTGATCGCTCGCTAGAACAAACCATCAGTGCCCTGATTCAGCAGGAAGGCCTGCCCGATGCCTACGCCGAAACGGTAGAAAAGACCATTCTGCCGCTCGCAGACCGAATCTGTGCGCTCCATGATACGGAAAAGCAACCCATTGTGGTTGGTATTCACGGAGCCCAGGGTACGGGCAAGTCTACGTTGACACTCTTTTTACGGGAAATTCTGCTGCGCCACCGCAACCGGTCTGCGGCCAATTTTTCCCTGGATGATATTTACCTTACCAGAGGTGAACGCCAGGACCTCGCCGAACGGGTGCACCCGTTGTTTATAACCCGTGGCGTGCCGGGAACACACGACGTTGCGCTCGGGCAACAGGTCTTGAACCGCTTGCGCAGTGCAGTGCCTGAAGATGCCACCCCGATTCCTGCATTCGACAAGTCGCGGGACGACCGGGTTCCCCGGGATCAGTGGCCTGTCTTCGGGGGAAGTGCGGAGGTCATTCTTCTTGAGGGGTGGTGCCTTGATGCGCGACCGGAGCAAGACAGTGCGCTTGCCCAGCCGATGAATCCTCTGGAGGAGAACGAGGACCCGGACGGCGTCTGGCGCAGCTATGTTAATGATCAGTTGAAAGGGGAATACCGGAAATTTTTTGATGAAATCGATTTTCTGATCATGTTGAAGGCTCCCTCCATGGCGTGTGTTCTTGAGTGGCGTCGACTCCAGGAACAAAAGCTGGCAAATAAAATCCGCAATGCACCAAAAAGTGGCGGGCCCCATGATGGTGCACAGGAGTTGCGCATTATGACCGACGAAGAAGTCGGCCGCTTCGTGATGCACTATGAACGGGTTACTCGTGCCTGCCTCGCAGAAATGCCTGGGCGGGCTGATGTTCTGATCAACGTGGCCGAGGACCATTCCCTTGGCCTTCCGCAGTTTCGCGAGGCCTAACGGAGACCGGCCATGGCCAGACCCCATTTGATTCTCTTCTCGGATCTGGACGGCACCCTGCTGGACCACGACGACTACCGCTGGCACGCGGCGGGGCCCGCCCTGGAAAGGCTGAAGGCAGCCAATATTCCCCTGGTGCTTAACTCCAGCAAAACCATGCCGGAGATCCGGGCTTTGAGGGAAGAACTTGGAAACAACGATCCGTTTATTGTCGAAAACGGTGCAGCCGTGGTTATTCCGCCCCACGCCCTGGGCAATGAGGAAGAAGAAGTGGTGAATTTTGGTGCAACCCGGGAACGCGTCCTTGAGGTGCTGGGCACGCAACGGAAGAAGGGCGCGCGATTCAGGGGCTTTGCCGACATGTCTACCGATGAACTGGCAGCGCAGACCGGCCTGGATCCGGCAGCGGCCGGGCGGGCCAAAGAGCGGCTGGGAACCGAACCATTGATCTGGCAGGGCTCGGAGCAGGAGCTGGCGGAGTTTGAAGCGGCTCTGAGTGCCGAGGATCTCCGCCTGGTAGCAGGCGGACGTTTCCTCCATGCCATGGGTATATTTGATAAAGCCGATGGGGCCCGGTTCTTGCTAAACAAATACAAAGAGCAATACCGGGAGCAGTATGGCGATGGGCCAGTGTTGGCCATTGCCCTGGGTGATAGCCCCAACGATCAGCAGATGCTGGAATCGGCGGATATACCGGTGGTGATCCGGGGCGTAAAAAGCGAAGAGGTTCGGTTGCCTTCGGCAAAACACGCCATTCGCTCCCTCAAGCCCGGCCCCGAGGGCTGGAATGAGTGCGTGCTCAATCTCCTGTTTGAGTACGGGTACTGACCCGTTCGAGTGTGGGTATAAAAAAGGAGAGCCGCCATGGGCGACTTTTACCAGAATGGCATTATCACAACCCTTCATAACCTGGTTCGGCGTCCGGTGGAGGACCTGGAAGCAGAGCTGATGAGTTTTCGCAAAGCCCGGCCCATGTCGCTGGTGCTGCCGTCGCTTTATTCGGAGCTGGAGGGGCCGGCCCTGAAAAACATTGTGCACGAGCTGGGTAAGGTGCCGTATCTGGATCAGGTAGTGATTGGCCTGGACCGCGCCAACGAGGAACAATACCGCCACGCCCTGGAGTATTTCTCGGAACTGCCCCAGAACTTCAAGGTGCTCTGGAACGACGGGCCACGTCTCAGGGCCATTGACCTGAAGCTTCGGGAGCAGAACCTGGCACCGACGGAAATGGGCAAGGGCCGGAACGTCTGGTATTGCTTTGGCTATGTACTGGCCTCCGGTGTCAGCAAGTCCGTCGCCTTGCACGACTGCGACATCCTCACGTATTCCCGGGACCTCGTGGCCCGCCTTATCTATCCTGTGGCCAATCCCGGCTTCAACTACATGTTCTGCAAAGGCTACTACGCCCGGGTGGCGGACGGAAAAATGAACGGACGGGTGAGCCGCCTGCTGGTGACACCGCTGATCCGCGCGCTGAAGAAAGTCTGCGGCCCCAACGATTTTCTGGATTACCTGGACAGTTACCGGTACCCCCTGGCCGGGGAGTTCTCGTTCCGAACGGATGTGATCAATGATCTGCGCATTCCCAGCGACTGGGGGCTGGAGATCGGTGTGCTGTCGGAGATGAAGCGCAACTACGCCACCAACCGCCTGTGCCAGGTGGATATTGCCGATGTCTACGACCACAAGCACCAGGAGCTTTCGCCGGAGGATGCCAGCAAGGGGCTGTCCAAAATGAGCATGGATATCGCCAAGGCCCTGTTCCGAAAGCTGGCGACCAACGGCGAGATTTTCTCCAATGAAAAATTCCGGACGATCAAGGCCACGTATTTCCGCATTGCCCTGGATTTTGTGGAGACCTACCAGAACGACGCCATTATTAACGGCCTGACGTTTGATCGTCACAAGGAGGAGAAGGCCGTGGAACTCTTCGCCCAGAACGTAATGCGGGCCGGCGCCTATTTCCTTGATAACCCGATGGACACCCCTTTTATTCCCAGCTGGAACCGGGTAACAAGCGCCATTCCCGACATCAAGGAGCAGTTGCTGGAGGCAGTGGAACTGGATAATGAGGAATTCCGGCCATGACCCAGCCTCTGAAAGCGAAGCTGGTTTCCATGCTGGAGGTGGTCTATCCGGAGCTGGACTGTGATTTTCTGGCCGAGGAGCTGCTGATCACCATGGGGCTGGAGCCCAACCAGGCACCGCCCCCTGCGCACCAGAATAATTGGGACGAATCGGATGTGGTGCTGATTACCTATGCCGACACGGTTCAGCGGGCGGACGAAAAGCCGCTGCAAACGCTGCATCGTTTCCTGGGCGATTGCCTGTCAGATGCTGTCTCGTCGGTGCATATACTGCCTTTTTTCCCCTACAGCTCCGACGACGGTTTCTCGGTCATGGACTATCTGGCGGTGAACGAGTCCCACGGAAGCTGGGAGGATATCGAGCGCATCGCACGGGATTACAAACTGATGGCGGACCTGGTGATCAACCATATGTCGGCCCGCAGCCGCTGGTTCGAGAATTTCCGCAAACGGGTAGACCCGGGGAAGGATTATTTCTTCGAGGGCAATCCGAAGGACGATCTGAGTGCCGTCGTGCGTCCACGAACCTCGCCACTGCTGAACCCGGTTCAGACCGATGATGGCGAACGGTATGTCTGGTGCACCTTCAGTGAGGATCAGGTCGATCTGAACTTTGCCAACCCAAAGGTGCTCATCGAGTTCGCGGCCATCATCCGGCGCTACC
This sequence comes from Marinobacter sp. L-13, assembly GCF_056857715.1. Classification (NCBI taxonomy): domain Bacteria; kingdom Pseudomonadati; phylum Pseudomonadota; class Gammaproteobacteria; order Pseudomonadales; family Marinobacteraceae; genus Marinobacter; species Marinobacter sp. L-13. The sequence continues at coordinate 72,053 of NZ_JBSXNQ010000057.1, read as the reverse complement.
TGGAGCGTGGCATTATCATCTTCCGGCTCGATGCCGTCGCCTTTCTCTGGAAAGAGTCGGGCACACCCTGCATCCATTTGCAGCAGACCCATGAACTGATCAAGATCCTGCGCCTGTTGATCGAGCACCACAGCCCGGATGCGGTGGTGATTACCGAGACCAACGTACCCAACCGCGAGAATCTCACCTATTTCGGTAACGCCAACGAAGCCCATGTAATCTATAACTTTTCCCTGCCGCCCCTGCTGATCAATACCCTGGTTACCGGTGACTGCAAGCACCTGAAAACCTGGCTGATGAGCATGCCGCCAGCGCAGATGGGCACCACCTATCTGAACTTTATTGCGTCCCACGATGGTGTGGGTATGCGGCCAACGGATGGTCTGCTGACGGAGGAAGAGAAGCAGCGGCTGATCAACACCATGGACTCGTTCGGCGGCAAGGTCTCGTACCGGCGCACGCCGGATGGCCGAGACCAGCCCTACGAAATCAACATCGCCCTGTACGATGCGCTGCAGGGCACGGCGGAGTCGGGCCGGGATCACTGGCAGTTGCAGCGCTTCGTCTGCGCCCACACCGTAATGCTGGCGCTGGAGGGGATTCCCGCCTTCTACATTCACAGTCTGCTGGCGACTGAGAACGATCTGGAGCGGGTGGAGCACACCGGTCGGCTTCGATCCATTAACCGCAGCCAGTGGCAACTGGATACTCTGGAGCAGAAGCTCGCAGATCCCCTGAGCCATCACAGCAAGGCGTTCGAGGAGCTGAAGCGGCTGATTGCCATCCGGCGTAAACAACCTGCGTTTCACCCGAACGCCACCCAGTTCACCCTGCATCTCGGCCTGCAGCTGTTTGGTTTCTGGCGCCAGAGTATGCGCCGGGACCAGTCCATCTTCTGCATTCACAACATCAGTAACGAGGTGCAGCAGGTAGCGCTGAGCGACATCAATCTCATCGGCACCGATCATTGGCTGGATCTGATTTCCGGGATGACTATTGATGATCTGTCTGGCTCGATCACCCTGAAACCTTATCAGAGTGTTTGGCTGTCCAACCTGGAAGTTACCGGCTGATCCTGTCTTTGCGCCATTTGTGCAATGCTCGGAAAACTTGGGGTATCCTGTGCCCATATGAGCAAGGCCGAGACGTCATACATGATCAAAGCAATCAAGGTAACCGGGGGCAATCTAAGCTGGGAGCCCTGGGAAGGACCGGGTGAACCGCCCGCAGACCACGTCGAAATCGAGGTTGTCTGGACAGCCATCAATCGTGCGGATCTCATGCAGCGCGCTGGCGTCTATCCCCCGCCTCCGGGAGCATCCGATATTCTCGGGCTGGAGGTTAGTGGTCGCATCGCTTCGGTCGGATCTGGCGTTACCCATCTCAAACCCGGTGATGAAGTCTGCGCCCTGCTGACCGGCGGCGGTTATGCGACTCGTGTGGTGGTACCCGCGGTGCAGGTTTTGCCCGTTCCCAAAGGAGTGTCGCTGGAGACAGCTGCGGCCATTCCCGAGGTTTTTGCGACCGCCTGGTTGAATCTGTATCACGAAGCAGCCTTGAAACCGGGCGAGCGTGTGCTCCTGCATGCGGGTGCCAGCGGCCTTGGCACCGCGGTAATTCAGCTCGCAACGGCCTTTGGCAATCCGGTCTTTGCGACCGCCGGTGATAAGGCCAAACTGGAGGTTTGTCGCAATCTGGGAGCCAGTGGCGTCTGGAACCGGAACGAAGGCTCCTTCGTTGATGCTGTTACAGCGTGGGGTGGCGTGGATATGGTTCTGGATCCGGTCGGTGGCAATTATATTGCCGAAGATCAGCGGGTTCTGAACGTCGATGGCCGCATTGTGCTCATCGGACTCATGGGGGGGCGTATGGCCGAGGTGGATCTGGGCATCATGCTGATCAAACGCCAGCGCCTGATCGGTTCCACCCTCCGTTCACGCACGGTCGAGGATAAGGGCGAGGTGATGCAGGCGCTCTACCGGCACGTCTGGCCACTGCTCGCAGCCGGCCAGATTGAACCTCTGATCGATAGCACCTGGCCGATAGAAGAGGTGGAAGAGGCGATGGCCTATGTGGCTGAGAACAGGAACACCGGCAAGGTGCTCCTGAAAATCTCGGACTGAATCACACAGACCACACGCGTCTCAGGTATTGCAGTCAGTCTGCAATGTGAACCAGCTGTTTACCGAAGTTCTGGCCTTTGAGCATGCCCTTAAAGGCATCAACGGCGTTGTCCAGCCCTTCGGCAACGGTTTCGCGGTATTTCAGTTCTCCGGAAGCAACCCGTGAGGCCAGGATGTCCGTGATTTCCTGATGCTGGTCCTGCCATTCGGTCACGAGGAAAAAACGATGCTCCGGCGCCGGATCAAGCGCCCCGAGCACGTGGAAGGGAGTTTCCACGCTGGCCATATCTTTTGCATTGTAGGCAGAGACAAAACCGCAGATGGGCACCCGGGCCCCCTCATTCAACAATGGGGCAACGCCGCGCGTAACGGCTCCACCCACGTTTTCAAAGTAGATGTCGATGCCGTCGGGGCAGGCCGCTTTGAGATCCGCTTCCAGGTTCCCCGCCTTGTAGTCGACGCAGGCGTCGAAGCCCAGCTCATTGACCACGAAATCGCACTTCTCAGGCCCACCGGCAACGCCAACCACCCGGCAACCTTCTGTTTTTGCGGTTTGGCCAACCACAGTGCCGACAGGGCCGGAGGCTGCCGAGACAACCACGGTTTCGCCGGCTTTTGGTTTGCCGACGTACATAAGGCCGCAATAACCGGTGCGCCCTGGCATGCCTGCAACGCCAAGGTAGGTTTGAAGGGGCACATTGTCTCGTTGCTGAATTTTGTAGACCATCGGCGCGTCCGCCGGGAAGGTGACGTATTCCTGCCAGCCGGAGTAGCAGGTAACCAGGTCACCGACTTTCAGGTCGTCCGAGCGGGACTCAACAACACGTGCAACACTCTCGCCGACGATAGGCTCATCGATGCCAATGGGGTCCATGTAACCCTTGGCATCGTTCATGCGTGGACGCATGTAGGGGTCCAGTGAAAGCCAGAGCACTTGAGCAACAACTTCTCCCTCGTTAGGGGAACGGACAGGACGCTCTTCCAAAACGAGATCGCCTTGTTGGATTTCGCCCTGTGGGCGTTGTTTGAGCACGACGGCTCGGTTCTTGTATTCGCTCACTTGTTCTCTCCGGTTGCATAATGAAACCAGATTAGGGTGCAGCAGAATGGATTTCCGGTCAACCTCTCATCATGCCGACACAAGACTGGCCCCGGGGTTTCATTCTACGGCTTGATGGCTATAATCGGAGGCCTGCTCAGGACGAGCTTAAAAACCGATTGCTCTTCAAGGAATGAAGATATGCCCCAGGCAAGTGGATTGCAGTTTACCGCCCGTGTTGGCGGACTCCCCTCAGATTTATTTTCAGTGGTTGGCTTTAAACTGACCGAGCGCCTGTCCGAGGTGTTTCAGGGTCACCTTGAGCTGGCCAGCACCGACCCCTCCATTCAGGCTGCAGAGATTCTGGAGCAACCAGTAGATCTCGTTATCTGGCAGGACAGCATGCCTCTTCGGCGGTTTACCGGGGTGGTCAACGAATTCGTCCGAGGCGATGCCGGCCACCGGCGTACCCGCTATGAACTGATTATCCAGCCGCCGCTCTGGCGTCTTGGACTGATGCACAACAGCCGGATTTTCCAAACCCAGGGCACCGACACCATTGTGCGCACTCTCCTGGAAGAGCGCGGCATTATCGATTCGATCTTCGATCTGAAGCGCACGCCGGAGCAACGGGAATACTGTGTTCAGCACCGGGAAAGCGACCTGGCCTTTCTCGAACGCCTCGCGGCTGAAGAGGGTTGGCATTACCGCTATGAACAGGGGAGCGTGGACGGGGACACCCAGTCGGCGCTTATAATCGCCGACCATCATGGCGATGCTCCGAAACTGGAGCCGGCAGCATACAACGCCAAAGCAGGCGGCAGCACCCAGCGCCCGGCGGTGTATCGGTTCCGGTATGAAGAACGGGTGCGGGTGGCCTCTGTGGCAATGAAGGATTACACCTTCAGAAATCCCGCCTATGCCCTGATGCATGAGCATGCTTCTGGCGATCTGAAGCACCGGGAAGACTACCAGCACTACGACTACCCCGGCCGCTTCAAGGCCGACGCCAGTGGCCAGCCTTTTACCGAAGCCAGACTGCAATCCCTTCGCAATGACGCCAGCACCGCCTCCGGCGAGAGCAACCGCCCGGATTTCAGCCCCGGCGCGAAAGTGGAACTGACCGAGCACGATAGTGACAATCTCAATCGGGAGTGGCTGCTAACGTCTATCATCCACACCGGAACGCAGCCCCAGGCTCTGGAAGAGGAAGGCGGCAGCGAACCCACCACGTACCACAACCAGTTCAAGGCCATACCTGCAGATCTGACCTGGTGCCCGCAGACGCCACACCGCCCCCTGATGGACGGCCCACAAATCGCGATTGTCACCGGCCAGGAAGGCGAGGAGATTCACTGCGATGAACATGGGCGGGTAAAAGTCCGGTTCCCGTGGGATCGCTACTCGAAAAATAACGAACACAGCAGCGCCTGGCTGAGAGTCAGCCAGGGTTGGGCCGGCGGCCAGTATGGTTTTATGGCGCTACCGAGGATCGGCCACGAAGTGATTGTCTCCTTCCTGGACGGTGACCCGGACCAGCCGATCATCACCGGCCGAACCCATCACGTGACCAACACGCCACCCTATGGGCTGCCCGAGCACAAAACCCGCACCACCCTGAAAACGAAAACCCACAAGGGCGAGGGCAGTAACGAACTGCGGTTTGAGGACGAGGCCGATCAGGAACAGATCTACGTACACGCCCAGAAAGATCTGGACCTGCTTACCGAGAACAACCGCACGGAGGTGATTCGGAACTACAGTCATCGCACTGTGGAAAACCACGATTTCAGTCATGTGAAAGGCAACGAGCATCGCACAGTCGATGGCGAACAGCGGGAATCCATCGGAGGCGATTGCAGCCAGAACATAGGCGGCACATTCCACCAGAAATCCTCCCAGGGAACATTTAGCGAAGCGGGCACTGAAGTACACCACAAGGCGGGAACCAAAGTGGTGCTGGATGCCGGCGCTGAAATCACCATTTCGGCGGGTGGCAGTTTTTTGAAACTGGACCCAAGCGGCGTGACGCTATCCGGGCCTGGCATCAAGATCAATTCTGGTGGTTCGCCAGGCAGCGGTTCTGGACAGAGCGTGGTGATGGCGCAAATGCCAAGGGTTATTGAGGGTGATCAGCCCCACGAGCCCGAGCAGGAGGCACTGGCGGAAGTTGAACAACGGAAGAACGCTCCGGCCATCAATGTAGAATCCCAAGTTGCGGCACTCAGGAAGGGGAATGCAACCTGCCCGGTTTGTGAGGAGCAAAACTCATGAATCAGGATTCCTGGTCGTTGCGGGAGTCGCCCTTTACCCATGTTCCCTGGCCTGGCCATCAACCTGTTGGGCTTGTCCTGGATGGTGTTGCTATCCCCGAACTCGGTGAGCAAATCTACCAGTGGGCCGGCGGACAAACCATTAATGCAGAGTGCCTGTACGTTGCAACCCGCTGGGAGGCGGTTTCGGACTTGTCCCCCTGGCTTGTATGGCTCAGTGGGCCAGAAGACCCGGTGCTGGAAGGGTTCCTGGAGCAGGGGCCCAGGCAAGAGCAGGGTTACCTGCTGATTTCGGCCACAGACCATGCTAGCTGTGCCTGTTGGATGCGCTCCCACCTGCAGGTAGAAGTGGCGCCGGGCTGTGAAGAACTGGTGCGGATTGCCCATCCGGCACTGGCCGCCACGGTGATCGGGGGCAATTTGCCGCGTTTCCCCACCAGGGCCGTGGACCGGTTGATTGTTCCGGATTGTATCAGCGAGCAGTGGCACCTTGTCGAGCCCCCGGCTGTTCAGTCTGGCGACATAGGTGACCAACCCGAAAAAATGATGGCCTCGCGGGACTTGAAGGGCGCTTTCGATGCCTTCAATCGGCGCAAAGGCGCACTGCACATATGGAACAACCTGCATGAGTCGGTGCGCAACCAGTTGGGTGGTCCTGATTTGAGGGATGCCTACCCGGCACTCGGCAGAATACTGGAAGAGGCCCTTGGCAACGGATGCAACAACTTGCGGGAGGTTATGCAATTCCTGTTCGTAACCTTGCCACCACAAGCCGATAGCAATGCCGTGACGGAAACGGCGCCTCCATTGAATCAAGGATGAACAATGACACGGATACAACGCCCCACTGACGACCGGGCAAGCAACGATCTTTTGTGCTGGGAACAACCAGGCACCCCCATTGATGAACCCGCTTCATGCCCGCTGCTGAGAACCGTGAACCTGCTGCCTATTCGGTACGGCAGGGTAGAAGTTGCGCCCGCCGATACAGACCCGGGGTACCCCTACTCACTGACCTCCCGCCCGCTTGGCTACCGCCTTCTTAGGTATGGCTATCTTTATGTATTGGACGCAGATACCGGGGAGCTCCACGAGTACCTGCATGAAAATGGTGAACTGACGGGCCACAACGGTGGCAAGCTGGAATACCCGAAGCAGCACACCCTCTACGTTTGCTTCGCCGATGTGCCCCTCACCGAACGCAAGAAAGCTCAGATACTTGACAGCCAGGAGGAGCGTGCGCACTTCATGCAGGAAATCGACCTGGCCAGTGCCTCGCCGGTCAGCGGCGGTGAGCACCTGCTGACGCCTGAACAGGCCAAACAATGGGTGGCTGAATTTGGCGAAGACTATACGCCGGATGCCCCCGAAAACGGCCACGCCCAGGAAAGCGAGCCCTATCACTGGGAGAATCAGCCCTATTACCACAAGAGCCGATTTGGCAAGTTGATCAAGCAGCAGGCCGTGGAAGACCCGGACAATTGCCTGTGCCTGGTGCTGAGGGACGACGTGGGCGTGATGCTGGACCTGGCTCAGCAGCAGGATGATGTGGTGGGCTGGATCGGCGACTGGGCGGAAGGTGGTGACGAGCCGGGGCACACCGAGCGGGACTATATGCTGGGTGCTTGGATAGAGTCCATGACACTGATCAACGATCACGCTCTGGAGACGGCTGGCGAAAGACCGGGAGGCGAACCTTTCCAGTCGCTGTACGAGAGTACCGACGATGCACAACGCCAGTCCATCTACGACTACCTGGAGGTGCGAAGGGATTACCGTGGCCCGCAACCGATGGGCCCCGAAACCTACCTGCGCGAGCACCACGGGGATAATCCCCTGGTCCGGGCACAATTGGCCATGATTGATGCCCTGGGGCAGGCGAACTACGATCAGCACCGGGACACCATCAATCAGCTCAACCTGCAGAACTATTACCAGCTTAACGGGGCCAAACTGGGCCAGCGCGGCATCAATGAACTGATCGACCGCCCCCGTATGGATGCCTTCATGGCGGCGCAGCGGGCCAAGCTGGCACGGTGGCAAGGGTTGCTGGCGGACATCACCGATGACCGGGCCACCCTGTTGTGTGATTCCCGCTTCCACCAGGCCGCCTGGTATTTCGACGTGGCGGATGAGAAGCAACTGGAGGCGGCCCTGGACCTGAACTATGCCTGCGTGAAGGATCTTTGCCGCACCGACGAGGCGGCGGAAAAGGTACTGGCCTGGCTGGAGGAGAATCCCCAGTACAGTCACCCCTTGTTCCACACCTTGCCCAAGGCCGCCCAGGCGCCGGATGCAGAGCCATCGACCACCTACTTTGGTATCGCAGGGGCCGGCTACAGCCTGGTGACCAGGGCCGCCGAGTGGGCGCGGCGCCTGGCCGAGGCGGAGGCCGGACACCTGCCGGACCTTGAGTTACGCTCCCATGAAATCCAGGCAAAGGCAGCCGCCATTGGCGACACCCTGGCACCGGCGGTGTCAAAAGGTATCGCCCGGGCTATGGAACAGCTTTACCAAGGCATTGAGGCAAACCGGATACCGCCCCTGGACGACCTGTTCCGGGACCTGCCGTATTTTTTCAAGGGCAAGATGCTCAAGGTCATCCAAGCCGGTGAGGTAGAGTTCCGCGTTGCCTCGGAACCGGAGCTGGCCACCTTCCGCCAGAACCTGGAACAACTGCTGTCGCTGAACGAGCGGCTGGAATCCCTGGCCCACGACCACGACGTGGCCAAGGCCACCCACGGCCACAAATCCGAGCGGGCGCAAAGCATCGTCAACGAGTTCAAGGCCACCCGGGAGGAACAGCGGGCCCTGGGCCGGCGTCTGGCCGGCGCCCTCAGCCCGGTGGAGGAAACCAATACCGGCCTGCGGCTCGAGCCCGCAACCACGGGCAGGGCGGGTATCTCCCTGCTGCTGCCTGCCGCGGGCCAGCAGCAGATGGGCACACTGATGGGGCACCTCCGCCAGGGCCTGACCTCTGCGCCACGGGTGAACCTGCTGGGGGATGGGCTGGGTGTGATGGTGTTTGCGGCGCAGTTGGTGAACTTTTTTCACGCTGTTTCCGAAGTTAAAGCTCAGTCACCAGACGCCAGGAGCTATGGCAAACTTATCGAAAGTCTGTCTGCTACATCCGGCGCCGGTTTCCTGGCCGCCCAAAGCCTGGCGGACACCGCTCTGTCCTCCAGGGCCCAGACCCTGGCAAACTCTTGGCAGCGCAGCGCCGTGCAGTCGGTCCATATCCAGATGGGCCGCTTGCATGTTGGGTTGGGAATATTTGCATACGGCGCGGGTGCTATCAGCGCCGCCATCGGCACCTACAAGCATGCCAGCAACTGGCTGGAAGCCGTACGGACCGGTAATGCGCAGGCGCAATTGGGGGCGACCCTTGGCATGGTGGGCAGCGGCGGGCTGACGGCGACAAATCTATATGGCCTAAACCAGACACGAATAGCTGCGATGGAGGTATGGCGAGCCGCCGACAAGGCAGGTGCCTGGGCCACCGCAGGCACCCGTCTGTCCAGCCTGTTCGTCCGCCTGAACATTGCCGGGCTGGCGTTTACCATGCTCGAGCTGGGGGGCACCTGGCTGTACAACCGCTACAATTTGAGCGAGCGGGATCAGTGGCTGCAGACCACCCCCTGGTCGCGGGAACCCGGCCAGATCCACAACGGATCGCTGGAGGAGTACGAGCAGGCCTTCGCCCAGCTCGGCAACAGCCTGTCCCTGGAGAAGGTCCCGGCGGAAGAGCAAGACGGTAAGGACCAACTGGTGCTGAACTGCCATGCTCTGACGGCGGCGGGGTTGATAGAGCCCCTGGACCAGCCGGCGCCCCGGCGAGTGTGGCTCAGTGCCTGGCGCATCCGGCCAGAACGCTCGGGCTGGTTCCGTGACACCCCGGAAACCTGGGTGCGCTGTTCCCATGATATCCTGACGAGCCTGGCCATCCGGGAAGGGGGCGGGCATCTGCAACTGGCGTTCTCGCCCCCGGACCACAGCAAGAGCGATCCGTATCCCGAAACCCGTGACCTGGCGCTGATGGTCCGGCTGGACACCCACCATTCGGAGGACCGCTACACCCAGGAGGTGTACATGCTCAAGGTAACGCCTGACAGTGACTGGCCGGTGACGCCTGTCCAGGAACCTCCCCAGGATAACGAAGGCAGGACCTTCTGGTACCAGGTACGCAATCCCTTTATGGAACTGGATATCTTCGAATGACACAGGAAACGCCCAAGGCGGATATAGCGAACGCCCCCAGGGCCGGGCGAAGTGACAAGTTCCCCAGCGGAACGGTGACGTACCTGTCACCGTTGCCCCTGCCCACTGGTTTGCCGCCCACGGACCACGGGCACGCAGTGGGTGAGGTGAACGAACGCTATCTGGACTTCGGGGTGGGGTTGCCTTCGGTGTTTGGCTGGCAGGTGACTCTTGGCGGCCCTTTTGGCTTATTCGTTATGGTGGCCATGGTTTTTCCGGCGATTGCCTTTTTAATGCTTTACTGGCTCGGCAATGGTCTGCCCGATGCCATTCATGCTTTTTGGGGAGTGATAGAGATCAGCTTCTGGATTGGCTTTTGGGGAGGGGGAGGTTTAATGCTTTGGTGGCTAGTTGCGTCCGTAATAGAACTCAAGAAAAAATCCCAGGTCATCCCCACCCGCTTCAACCGCCAGCGCCGCGAGGTGTGCTTCGTGCCCAATGGTCACCGGGAGCCCATTTTCGTACCCTGGGAGGAACTGGTGGCCTGGGTGACCGAGGCCCAGGGGGTGACCGAGTACGGTGTACAGCGCCAGTACGGCTTCGGTGTAGGCTTTCTCCACCCACAAACCGGCGAGAAGTACAGCTTGGAATTCCAGACTTACGGTTTGCCCCAGGCCATCAGCAACTGGGAGGCCATCCGGGCCTACATGGAGTACGAAGTCCACACCCTGAAAGAGATCCAGGATCCATTGGAACTTCAGGGCCCGGATGATCCGCCCTGGGAGGGCGTCCATGTTTTCCGCAATGCCCGCAAACGTCTTCATGAGGAATACCGGGAAGGCAAACGGGGAGTGCACTACCTGACCGGCTGGTACCTGTACCACCTGATGACCTTTTGGACCCTGCCCAACCGACTGGTGGAGTGGGAAGTCAGGAAGATCAAACGCATGACCCGAAAAACGCTGCCCAGGGACATGGCGGAGTGGTCTGAACCGTTATCTGAGAGCGAGTGGGCCAAGCCCAGCGAGACCTTCAAGCGCTTAAGCCAGAAGGTTCTTGAGAAGCAAAAGGCCCGTCCGGGGCGGTTGCCCTATGAAGTCTTTGCGGAAGTGTATGCCGAGGAGGACCGTCTGCCGCTGGCATCAACCAATTGATGAAGTAGTAAAGCCATTTCAAGGAGGAAATGATGACAAACATTGTAAACGCAAACCGCACAGGCTTTATGGCGTCATTCAGCTGTCACAAGCCGAGCTTGATCAGCTTGGAAGATCGGAAACCCTAGTCTGCAGTCAATGCCAGACGATGGACGGTCTCTCATGAACTCAAAAAGTACTCAGTTCGAACAGCCTCTACACGCGGGGCGTTCCGAGCCTTTCCCGAGTGGCCGGCTGACTCTTTTATCCCCCAAACCCCTGCCAACCGGCCTGCCGCCGGTGGATCATGGCCATGCGGTGGGGGAAGTGAATGACGGATACCTGGACTTTTTGGGCAGGGGCGACATCGGTGTTCGGTTGGCAAATGACGTTAGGTGGCTCTTTGGGCTTGTTCACACTCTCCCTTCCGTGCTGGCAGGCTTATTCCAAATTAAAGAACGTAACGCCCGCCCGTTTAACCGCCAACGCCGCGAGGTGTGTTTCGTGCCGGAGGGGCAGAAAGAGCCGATCATCGTTCCCCGGGAAATGCGGATCAGCCTCTCTAATAAGGATTTTGATGCCGCGACTGAGTATGGACTTCCCTCATTCATTCACTTGTTGCTGCTTTTTTTGTTGGTACCAGCTTGGTTGTTATTTTCATTCTGGATTATTCCCCCTTCAACCAACTGGATAATGAGCACCGGAATAAGCTTCCTCCTCAAACCCTTCGAAAACACCATTAACAAAAGACTGGATTCCACCCTTGAAGACGGCTGTAGCGAATTCAACCGCGTTGATGGTCAGGTTCGTATTGCCCTGTGTCGGGGGCGTTTTTTCGAGGCGCCTTTCGCGGAGTTTGATGCTTATGTGGAACGTGTTGTCCAGCACGGCGGTATCTTTTACCGGTTGATGCTGGTGCACCGTTACACTCAGAAAACCTTTAACAAAACAGGCTTCAGTACCATTGAGTCGGAAAAGTCAGAAGTGTTGGCGTTGTGGGATATGTTGCAACGCTACATGGATGTGACCCAGCCACTGCCGGATACACCGCGACTAGAGCCCTTCCGTCATCTGGACCCGGTAACAGCTGAGCATGACAGAAAGACCGGGCGGAACCCGAGGTATTGGCGGGACCTGGATCTTGAATCCTGGAAGGACGGGGAAGGCTGGACAGAGGTCCACCAGCGCCAGAGCAGGTTTCCTTGGGGAAGCCGAACCTGCAAGCTTACGCCGCAATTGGGCAAGATCTCGATGGAGGAGTATCGGAAGCTGCGACCGCCCGGTGCGTGGCCAATCTAAAGCCGGGTTGATGAACAAAACCTCAATTGTTGCATAATGCAACGCATGTGGTAGCCTGTTACAAGCGTTAAGCAATACCTCAGGAGGCCACCATGACAACCGCTGTCCGTCTCGACGACACTCTGGTCCGCCACGCCGCCGCAGAGGGCGCGGTTCATCGGCGTTCGACACCCAAGCAGATTGAGTACTGGGCCGAGATAGGCCGTGCCGTTGCCGGGGACGTGAGTGCGGAAGATCTGATTGCTATTCTGCAGGGTATCCGCCAGGTGCGGGTTGAACCGGTGGTGGCTGAGTCTGTTTCCAGTGATGACCTCTGGGCTGAAGTAGATCAGGCCCGGGAAAGCGGTAATCTGGGGCGCTCGATTGCCAGAGGTCGTACGGTGTATCAGGCGTCTGGAGAAAAGCCCGGCTATCTGGAGGCGATTTATCCGGATGGCACTCGGGAAGTCGGTCAGTTTCGCAACGGGCGTTTTGAAGCACTGAGTGACCGTGACAACGCAGCCTGAACTCTGGCTGCTGGTTGGCGGCAACGGTGCCGGCAAGACCACATTCTATGAGCGGTTCCTGGCCCGCCGGAAGATTCCTCTGGTGAATGCCGATAACATCGCCCGCAGTGTGTGGCCTGACGCGCCCGAGAAACACAGTTATGAGGCGGCGCTGATTGCTGAACAGGAACGGTTCCGACTGCTTAAGGAGCGCCAGAGTTTCTGTTTCGAAACTGTCTTTTCTCATTCCTCGAAGGTGGATTTTGTCGGGGCTGCCAAGGCTGCCGGATTTCGCATTCGGCTGTTTTATTTCCACCTCGAATTCGCTGCGTTGAACAAGGCTCGGGTGGCTTCCCGGGTAAGATCCGGCGGCCATCATGTGCCCGAGGCCAAGGTTGAGTCCAGAATTCCAAGGACCCTTGCCAATCTTCGCGAATGTATCGGGCTGGCGGACGAACTGCACCTCGTTGATAACTCCAGTCTCGATCAACCCTACGTGCGCATTGCGGTCTGGGAGGCGGGGCAGTGGCGTACCTGTCAGGAGGTCTTGCCTCAGTGGGCAACCGACCTTATTGATAACTGAAAGACGGCTATGGCCAGCTGTCCGGCACCACGAAAAAGCGGTTGGTTTCCTGCCAGAGGCCGCTGATGGAGTCCTCCTCGAGTTTCGCGAACAGGAGCGGGATGTTGTAGCGCTCGATGGTGTTCAATGCAGCAGTTACTGCATTGGGGGCCGGTGGCTCGCTTTGACGCCACGGGCCGATCCAGTGGGGTTTGTTCAATACCACCCAGCCGGGGAGGTCCGATGTCTCAATCTGTGAGAGATAGCGCCACTGGCCGCGCAGGTGACTGGCTGGCACGGACTCAGGAGCGATCACCTGTGTTCCTGCCGGGTAAAACAGGTACCCCGGCATGAAAATCCGGGGAATGACAGGCTCTGCGATTCCAGCGTCTGCCAGCAACGCCCGGGCCTCGGGCAACGCGGTTCTCTGGCTTTGCATGCGCAGCATCCGGTCTGTTTTCAGATCGAGCCGGTCTTTGGCATTCGGGCCATACCACAGAGTTCTCCCGCTTTGCTCCGGAACTCCCAGATAGTATTTGATGGCAATTTCGTGGTGCTCGATTCGATCTTCTGACCGATTATGCACCACGAAATCCAGCTCGCCCATGGTTCGGCCGTGGGACTGGATTTGTCGATTTTGAAGCAGAACATCCCAGCCCAGAAGGTCTTCCAGTAATACGCGGTAAAGCTGCTCGAAATAGAAGCCGAGCCGCTTCTGGGGTGTCTCTCTGAGCAGCGCAGGCGCTATTTCCGGCTTTTCATCCCAGGCCTGAAGTTGTTCTGTAATACCGTCAGGGAGATAACTGGCCGGCTCAAACGTCAGTGGTGACTGCAGCAGCTGGGGCGCCCGGCATAGCCAGGCAAGGTGCCTGATCGCCGGCGTGGTCAGTTGTCGAGTTGAGTAGGGGGTTGTTTTTGCATCCATATGGCCAGAATACCGTAAACTGTCCGCAAGGCACGATGATCAATACAGTTCTGAAGGAGGCTTCATGCAATATCTTCACACCATGATCCGGGTGAGCAACCTGGACGAGACACTCCATTTCTTTTGCGATCTGCTGGGAATGGTTGAGATCAATCGCAAGAGCAGCGACAAAGGCCGATTCACCCTGGTGTTTCTGGCTGCACCGGAAGACGAAGCCCGTGCCCGTGAAGACCGGGCGCCGATGATCGAGCTCACTTACAACTGGGATCCGGAAGAGTATACCGGCGGGCGTAATTTTGGCCATCTGGCCTACCGGGTGGGTGACATTTATGCCCTTTGTGAGCACCTCAAAGCCAATGGGGTAACGATTAACCGTCCGCCCCGTGACGGCCATATGGCCTTTATCCGCACGCCGGATAACATCTCGATTGAGCTTCTGCAGAAAGGCGAGGCGCTGCCACCGAAGGAACCCTGGGCCAGCATGGAAAACACTGGCACATGGTAAGCCCGCAGGCGGGGCGCCGCAAGGGGCTTGAGCGTGATACAATAACAACCTGAAACATAGCTTTCGCATCAGGACGATGCATTCAGAACATGGAGAAGTTTGATGGACGATTGGCAAGGATGCCTGGATCCCCAGTGCCAGACCGCTTTATTACGAGCCCGGGAAAGTGTTGAACGCCGTGGTGGCTCGGTGATTACCGTTGAAGATTACCTGCTTGCCCTGCTGGACTCCGCACCCGCTATAGCCCGCTTTCTGCGTGGCTGCGGCGTGGATATGGACGAACTCACCCGCACCATTCAGTGCGAACAACCGATCGTGACGGAAGTGGGCGGCGAAGGGCAATTATCTTCCCAATTGATGTACTGGTTCGCGGCGGCCCGGGAAACCAACGATTCGCCATGGCTCGGATGGTCTCAACTGTTGGGGGCGCTGGTTCGCCACGCGGAGCGGCTGCAGGAAAAAGCCTATGTGGCGGTTTTTGAGTTGGTCCCACGCTGGCCCGATTCGTCCGGGGAGCGGGAGCCGGCGCCGATTGATAACTTCCAGAGAGCGCCCGTGGTAGTGACGGATTCCGCATGGGTTGAGCTGGCTGAGGATGTCGCGATCGGTCTGGCGGCGTCGCCGTCAGCCATGATCTGGGTCCGTGGCGAGCGTGGAGCGGGCAAGACCGCCTGGCTGCAATCGCTGCTTCCGGTACTGGAGCAGGATTACGTTGAGTTGGATCTCAGGCGTGAAGCGGAGATCATGGCCAGTGATCTTCCGGTTCTTCCGGCGCTTTCATCGGAGGGCGGTCCGGGAGAGGAAGGGCCACGCTGGCCGGTACTGGTACTGGACAATATCTCGCCAGCGGACCTGATTGCGCTGATGGATCTTCCTGATGGGCTGGCGTCAGCGCTGGTACTTCAATGGGCAGGTCCAATACTTCTGCTGGGGCCTGAAGAGCCTCGCGAAAGCAGTGCCGCCCTGGCGCTGCAGCATCGTCTGGGCCGCACCCTCGACACCTTTGATATGCCGGTTTCAAGCGTGGTTCAGCGTCAGGCCATTCTGACAGCCCACCAGGCCGCCATCGAGAAGCAGTGGAATGTGCAGGTGCCTCGGTCGGCGATCCGGTTTGCTGCTTCTCGCCGGAGCCGGTGCGTGAGCACGCCGGGCGGAATGCTGCAGTGGCTGGAACGGGCGGCCGCCCGGCTGAACCTCGTTGCCCGCAGAGGCCCGGCCGAGGCGGTGGCCCTGGCTGGACAGGCTGATACTCTGAGGCGTCAGTCCCTGGTTGCCTTGGCGCGGAAAGAGCCGCTCGACGACATCGAGGCTTCGCTGGGTGAAATTCAGCTCTATCGCGTGGCCGCAGAGGTTGCCTGGCATGAACGCAAGGCAGCCGGCAAGCTCCGGCAGCTATGCACTGAAGATTTGCGTCAGGAACTGGAACGCTGGGTTGCAGCGCGGCCCGGGCCGGTTCACTATGTGCGGCATTGCAATAATCAGGATGGAGATTCAGCGGGTGCAGGATCTGGAAATTTACATTCGTGATCTGGAGCCGGGGGCGGTTTCCGGGTGGCTTGAGAACCACCTTGAAGAACTGGAACTGGATGACGTTGAGGTAACAGGCGTGATCAAGGGCTTTGCCCGCTTCGAGGGCGAGAGACTGCGGATATCGCTTTATCCGGGGGCATTTGGCAAACGTTTCACCTCAGTGGTCATCGAGGGGCCAAGGGTGCCCTGGAACAGTGACCTTGACTGCGCGCGCAGTGCCTGGCGTGCCATGGATACCGAGATTCGCTGCAGTCCGGGAGACTGGAAAGAGGGCGAGCCGGTAGAGGATGAGAAATGGTGGCGTCTGGACCACCGGGGCGAGCAACAGGTCGTCTGGAACTGAAAGAGGCAGCCCTTGGGCTGCCTCTTTGTTTTCAGTGGGCGATTCAATCGCTCAGGATGGATACGTTGTCGGCCTGAAGGCCTTTGTCTGCCTCCACAACATTGAAGCGGACCAGTTGACCCTGTCGCAGGACCCGGCGCCCACGGCCACGAATCGCCCGGAAGTGAACAAATACCTCGTCACCGCTGTCACGCACGATAAAGCCGAAGCCTTTCTTGACGTTGAACCACTTTACGGTGCCTTCTTCATCACCCTCAGGGCTGCTTTCGTCATAGCCATCATCATCGTCATCATTGTGGTTCTGGCTGGGGGCACGGTTGCTCGGCCGGGATGGGCTTTGCTGTTCGGCCGGTTTCTTGACTGAAAGCGCAATGGCCAGGAAGCCCGCAATGCCGAAAACGATCAGCGTAATAATGTAGGCTGCGATGCCACGAGTGCTACCGAGGGCCTCAATAAGCTGACCTGCAGCGATCAGGCGAAGAGGCTCTGGTGTAAAAGACAGCAACAGGGCAAGCACCAGCGGTGCGGGGATGGCGATCAGGAGAGAAAAAAGGATCGCTTTGGATGGATTACGCATTGACTGAAATTTCTCCATTCTTGTAACGCTAACGATAAAAACCGGATATCGGGTAAAATCGCACATCCGGCCGGTGAAAACCGACAGTACCCCGAAAAACGGGAGTGCTGGCGGGCAAAAGCGGCATGATACCAGATTATCCCGAGCGCTGACCAAGCAACGGAATAAGCAGTGTCATCAATCACATTCTAGAGAGAACTACCCAGGGGAGTACCAATACCCGATGAGCCAGAACGATCTGGAAACCCGACTGGACGAGCTGGAAACGCGGCTGGCCTTTCAGGACGACGTTATCAATACCCTGAGCGAACAGGTTGCCAAGCAGGAAATGGATATCCGTGAGTTGTGGGAGGCCAAGCGGCTGCTGCACAAACAGTTGAAAGATGTTTCACCGTCCAATATCAAGTCAGAGCAGGACGAAACACCTCCCCCTCATTATTGAAAGTGGCGCATTAAAAAGGGATCAGATGAAGGTTTCATCTGATCCCTTTTCGTTGGATTCCGGCTCCTGCTTTTATGCCAGCAGTTCGATCAGAATCTGTTCGTAGATTTCAGACAGGGTATTCAAATCTTCGGCCTTTACGCACTCATCCACTTTGTGAATCGTCGCATTGATGGGGCCAAGTTCGACCACCTGCGCGCCGGTAGGTGCAATGAAGCGACCATCCGAGGTGCCGCCGGAGGTTGAAAGTTCGGTTTCCCGGCCTGTCACCGTGCGAATGGCGCTCTGGCTGGCAGACACGAGTGCGCCCTTGTCCGTCAGGAACGGACGGCCACTGAGGTGCCACTGCAGATCGTATTTCAGGTTGTGGCGGTCCAGGATGGCTACCACCCGTTCCTCCAGACTTTCTGCAGTGTTTTCCGTGCAGTAGCGGAAGTTGAAGTGCACCAGGCATTCACCGGGAATAATGTTGCTGCCCGTACCGGCCTCCAGCTTAGTAATCTGGAAGGTGGTTGGCGGGAAAAAGTCGTTGCCGTTATCCCAGAATTCCTTTGCAAGCGCATCCAGGGCAGGCGCAACCAGGTGAACCGGGTTCTCGGCCAGGTGCGGATAGGCTACGTGGCCCTGAACCCCATGCACGGTCAGGTAACCATGCAGAGAGCCCCGTCGACCATTCTTGATCACATCACCCACTTCTCGGGTGCTGGACGGCTCGCCAATCAGACACCAGTCGATCTTTTCGTTCCTGGCTTCGAGAGTTTCCACCACTTTGACCGTACCGTGTTGGGCTGGCCCCTCTTCGTCACTGGTAATCAGCAGGGCTATGGAACCCCGATGGTCCGGGTAGCTTGCAACGAAGCGCTCGCATGCGGTTACGAAGGCTGCCAGGCTGCCCTTCATGTCCGCGGCGCCACGGCCGAGGAGGTAGCCATCCCTGATCACGGGATCAAAGGGTGGGTGCGACCAGTTCTTTTCCGGCCCGGTTGGTACCACATCGGTATGGCCGGCAAAGGCCAGCACCGGCCCCTCGGAGCCCTTTCGGGCCCAGAGGTTATCGGTATCGCCAAAGCGCAGGTTCTCGCCGGTGAAGCCCAGAGGCGCAAGGCGCGACATCATCAGTTCCTGACAGCCGGCATCGTCTGGCGTGACAGACTGCCGGCGGATCAGATCAACGGCAAGTTCGAGGGTCGGGGAATCAGTTGTTTGCATGCAGCTCTTCATTCAGCTCGATGGCAGACTTGTTGGTTTTGCACTCCACCGCGCCAGTCTGGCTGTTACGGCGGAAAAGCAGGTCTGTCTGGTTGGCCAGATCGCGGGCCTTGATCACCTCAACCAGCTCGTTGTTGTCGTCGAGCAGCGCAACCTTGGTGCCGGCTGTGATGTACAGCCCGGCCTCGACCTTGCAACGGTCGCCCAGCGGGATGCCGATACCGGCGTTGGCGCCGATCAGGCAGTTCTCGCCAACGGCAATGATGATGTTGCCTCCACCGGAAAGGGTGCCCATGGTGGAGCATCCACCGCCCAGATCAGACCCCTTGCCAACCATGACGCCGGCGGAAATACGGCCCTCGATCATGCTGGTGCCCTCGGTGCCGGCGTTGAAGTTGATAAACCCTTCGTGCATGACCGTGGTGCCTTCACCCACATAGGCGCCAAGGCGAACCCGGGCGGTATCGGCAATGCGGACACCTTTCGGTACCACGTAATCGGTCATCTGCGGGAATTTATCCACGGATTTGACTTCCAGTGTGCGGCCTTCCAGGCGAGCCTGAAGCTGGCGGTCGGACAGTTCGTTCAGATCGATCGCGCCTTCGCTGGTCCATGCCAGATTCGGCAGCAGGCCAAAAATGCCGTCCAGCTTCAATCCGTGAGGTTTGGCCATGCGATGAGAAATCAGGTGAAGCTTGAGGTAAACCTCCGGGGTGCTGGACGCGGTGTCATCTGTTTCGAGTACTGTGACAACCACCGGGCGCTTGCTGGCGGCTGCTTTGTCCGCCAGTGATGCCTGGCCTGTCTGGCCGATCTGACGCAAGGCGTTGGCGAGCTGGCTGAGCTGCTCGGCGGTCGCGCTGATCGCCTGGTTACCACCCTTGTAATCAAGGGCGTTGGAGATGACGTCCATCAGGGTGTTATCGGGTGTCATGACCGGCTGCTGGTAAAACACTTCCAGCCACTCGCCCTGGTTGTTCTGGGTGCCGATACCGATACCGAATGCAAAGCTCATCTGATGGTTGCTCCTGTTATGAATGTGGGGCCAGGGCAATGCCTGAAGACCCCTGAAATTAAAGTTTGGATCTGGTTTGCCCGAGATTCAGGCCAGCCATGCGGACCATTCGTCTGCACTGAAACCTACGCGCACATCACCGCCGTTTTCGACAACGGGACGCTTAATAATGGATGGGTTCTCCAGCATGATCTCGTGAGCGCTTTGGGCGTCAATGGTATCACGAACGTCCTCCGGAAGTTTGCGCCAGGTGGTGCCACGGCGGTTCAGCAGGGTTTCCCATCCGACCGCGTGTTCCCAGCGGAACAGCAAATCACTCTGCAGGCCATCCTTCTTGAAGTCGTGGAATTCGTAGTCGATACCTTGTTCGTCCAGCCACTTCCGGGCCTTCTTTACGGTGTCGCAGTTTTTGATGCCGTACAGTTTCATGGCTTGTTCGCCTTAACAAATTCAACAATGCGTTCCGCTGCCTCTACGCACTCTTCCAGCGGGGCGACCAGGGCCATCCGGACACGGTTTTCTCCGGGATTATGGCCATCCACGGTTCGGGAAAGATATCGCCCAGGCAACACGTGCACGTTCTGTTGTGCCGAGAGCTCCCGGGCAAACGTTTCATCGTCCATCGGAGTTATCGGCCACAGGTAAAACCCGGCATCCGGAAAATCAACATCCATAACTTCCCGGAGGATGGGGACCACTGCCTCAAATTTGGCGCGGTACGCTGCACGATTCTCCCGAACGTGGTCTTCGTCGCTCCAGGCGGCGATGCTCGCCAGCTGATTGTGGATGGGCATGGCGCAGCCGTGATAGGTGCGGTACTTCAGGTAGCCGTCAAGAATGCTGGCATCCCCGGCTACGAAACCCGATCGCAGGCCGGGCAGGTTGCTGCGTTTGGACAGGCTGTGGAACACCACGCAGCGGGCGTAGTCATCCCGGCCAATGGCGGCGCAGGTTTGCAGGAGGCCTTCCGGCGCGTTGCCTTCCTCCGGATAGAGTTCGGAGTAGCATTCGTCGGAAGCAACGATAAAGTCGTGTTTGTCGGCCAGGGCTATCACCCTGGTCAGCGCCTCCCGGGAGATAACAGCACCACTGGGATTGCCCGGGGAGCACAGAAACAGTATCTGGCATTCTTGCCAGATGGATTCGGGCACTGAATCAAAATCGGGAATGAAGCCATTTGAGCCATCGCAGGGGAGGTATACGGGCGTCGCGCCTGCAAGGAGGGCGGCTCCCTCGTAAACCTGATAAAACGGATTGGGGCTGACTACGGTGGCAGGCTTGGTGGCATCCACGACAGCCTGAACCAGGGAAAAGATGGCTTCACGTGTGCCGTTTACCGGCACGATGTTGTTCGCCGCGCTGAGGCTGCCGGCCTTCAGATTGAATCGGCGGGTTGCCCAGCCACTGATGGCCTCGCGGAGTTCATCCGTACCCCGGGTGGTGGGGTAATTGGCAAGCTTGTCCAGATTGTTCGCAATGACCTGTTTGACGAAATCGGGCGACGGGTGCTTCGGCTCTCCAATCCCCAGGGAAATCGGCCGGAGATGATCGGGCACGCTGATGCCTGCCTTTAGTTTGGCAAGCTTTTCAAAAGGGTAGGGGTGAAGTCTGTCGAGGTTCGGATTCATTGAATGTCGTCCAGCATTTTACAGAGATCTTGCTGCAGGGCCTGGCATACCGCCGGCTCCCGGATGGGCTCGCCGTGTTCGTCCGTCACGAAGAAAACGTCCTCCACGCGCTCGCCCAGGGTGGCAATCTTGGCGTTGCTCAGGCGTACCCGGTGCTCCAGCAGCACCTGGCCGATGCGGGCCAGAAGCCCCGGGCGGTCGGGCGTGATCACTTCCATTACGGTGCGCTGGTTGATGGTGTCATTCGAGAACGTCACTTCCGTCGGGAAAGCGAAATGCTTGAGCTGGCGTGGCGTGCGCCGGTGGATGATGTCCGGATAGTCATCCGGGTCGTCCAGTTCTTCGATCAGGCGCAAACGCACCCGTTCTTTTCTCGCAGGGTCGATGCCCAGAGGCTGTCCCTTCTCATCAAGTACCACATAGGAACTGATCGAGTAGGGCCCCTCGCTTGAGCTGATGCGCGCGTCCACGATGTTCAGGTTCAGCTGTTCGAGGACCGCCGTTGTCGCAGCGAACAGGGCAACCCGGTCCTTCATGTAGATAATGATCTGGGAGTAGCCGTCCGTCGGGCCGCCCCGCGTGTCTCGAATCAGCACCAGCGGGTCCGTATTGTCGCCGTGTCTGATGATGGCAGCAGTCTGCCAGGCGATGTCCACGGTCGAGTCCTGGAGGAAATAGTCTTCGTCCACGGTGTCCCAGATGGCGTCGATCTGTTCATCGGTCATGTTCTGGGCATGCAGGATTTCCCGGGCTTCCGACTGGGTAGCGCGAACCCATTCCTGTCGGTCGATGGGCGTTTCAGTGCCCCGACGCAAAGCCCGTTTGGCCTCGATATAGAGTTGGCGCAACAGCGAGGCCCGCCACGTGTTCCATAGCTTGGGATTGGTAGCGCTGATGTCGCATACGGTTAGAACGTACAGGTAATCCAGGTGCGCCTGGCTCGGCACTGCCCTGGCAAACCCGTGGATAATGTCCGGGTCGGAGATGTCTTTGCGCTGGGCTGTCATGGACATCAGCAGGTGGTTTTCCACCAGCCAGGAAATCAGCTGGGTGTCCCGTTCGCTCAGGTGATGCCGCTGGCAGAAGGCTTCGGCATCGATGGCACCCAGTTCCGAGTGATCGCCACCCCGGCCTTTGGCCACATCATGGTAAATGCCGGCAATATAGAGGGTTTCCAGTTTCGGCAGCCGGTGAATCAGGCGGGATGCCAGCGGATACTCGGTTCGGGCTTCCGCGCTGCCAAGCCTTACCATGTTGCGGATGACCCGCATGGTGTGGGCATCCACGGTGTAAATGTGGAAAAGGTCGTGCTGCATCTGGCCAATGATCTGGCCAAACTCCGGGAGATAGCGCCCGAGCACGTTGTACTTCTTCATGGCAGACAGCGTCTGATCCAGGGCATGGGGCGTTCTGAGCAGCTCCATGAACAGGGTAGTCACTGCCAGATCAGATCGGAACGCATCATCGATCAAATGCCGGTGGGCCCGAAGCGAGCGGATCGTCGTGGCCCGGATGCCCTTTATCTCAGGGTGCTGAGCCATCAGAACGAAGATTTCCATGATGGCATAGGGCGCGTAGGCGAAGACCTGGTTGTTGACCGCTTCAATATAGTAGTTACGAATCTGGAAACGCTTGTTGATGGGCTGGATGGCGTCTTCCGATGGGCTACCCAGAATCGCTTCGTCGTAATACTGCAGAATCACATCCGCAAGTTCGGCGAGGGCCAGGACGGTGCGATAGTAGGCCTGCATCATCAATTCGACGCCCAGCCGCTTACCTTCGTCTCTATAGCCGAGCATCTGGGCCAGGGCCCGCTGATGATCGAACAGCAGCCGGTTTTCATTCCGGTCAGCGAGCAGCTGCAGGCCGTATCGCAGTTGCCAGAGGAAGGTTTCACCCTGGAACAGAATCTGATGCTCTTCCTCGGTAAGAATGCTGAAGCGGGTCAGGTCAGCGATGTTCTGCAGTCCGAAATGTCGCTTGGTAATCCACCCGATCGTCTGTATGTCCCGCAAGGCGCCCGGGGAACCCTTCACGTTTGGTTCGAGGTTGTATTCGGTATCGCCGTATTTCTGATGCCGTTGCTGCTGCTCCTCACGCTTCGCAATAAAGTAGTCGCGGTCGGTGCTGACATCATCGGAATAGACTTGCTCGCTCAGATCTGACCGGAGTTCATCCGGGCCGGCAATCGTGCGCGTTTCCAGAAGGTTGGTCAGTATGGTGATGTCTTCGCGGGCGGCTGTCTTGCTTTCCTCGATGCTGCGAACACTGTGGCCGATATCCAGCCTGAGATCCCACAGCAGGGTAACAAACGCGCCCAAGTCTTCGTGCCAGCTGTCTTCGATGCCGGCACGGGTGAGAATGAGCAGGTCGATGTCCGAATGCGGGTGCAGCTCACCCCGTCCATAGCCGCCGACGGCGATCAGGGCAATGTCCGGTGAATCGGAAAACGGGTAGCGGTTCCAGATCAATCTGAGAACTGTATCGACCGTGTCAGCCCGGGAGCGGACAAGGGCGCGCACATCGGCGCCTTGTCGAAAGGCCTCGGCATCGGCGTCAAACCTGCCCTTTAACAGCTCCCGGGCCGCCGTAACCGGAGATGGGTCATTACTGATGCGGGATTCCAGCTCGCTTTGGTCCACTTAGAAGGACTCTTCCTTTCGCTTGGTCAAGACCTCATGACCGTCCGCCGTCACAAGGATGGTGTGCTCCCATTGTGCAGAGAGCTTGTGGTCCTTGGTCACGACGGTCCAGCCATCCGGCAGAAGCTTGGTCTGGTACTTGCCCTGGTTGATCATCGGCTCAATGGTAAACGTCATACCTTCCTGCAGCTCCAGACCGGTGCCGGGTTTGCCGTAATGCATTACCTGAGGCTCCTCGTGGAATACTGCGCCGATGCCATGGCCACAGTAATCTCGAACCACGGAATAGCGGTGTTTCTCGGCGTGCTGCTGAATCACATGCCCGATATCCCCCAGACGGGTTCCCGGCTTGACCAGCTCAATGCCTTTATAGAGGCACTCCTGTGTTATCTGGATCAGCCGCTCGGTGCCAGGTTTCGGCTTGCCGACAATCCACATCTTGCTGGTGTCGCCGTGGTAGCCATCCTTTATTACGGTGACATCGATATTAAGGATGTCTCCATCTTTGAGGATTTTCTTCTCAGACGGGATGCCATGGCAGATAACGTGGTTGACCGACGTGCAGATGGACTTCGGAAACCCCTTGTAGTTGAGTGGTGCCGGAATGCACTTTTGCTCTTTGACAATATAGTCGTGGCAAATCCGGTCGAGCTCTTCGGTGGAAACGCCGGGCTTGACGTGATCGCCGATCATCTCGAGAACTTCGGCCGCCAGGCGGCCAGCGACGCGCATCTTTTCAATTTCTTCCGGTGTCTTGATCGATACCTGCATTGGGTTTCCCGTTGTTTGTGCCAAACCGGCATTTTAAGGGGCCTGCTGCCCGGGTACAAGGAAGCTCGCCGTCAAAAATAATGGCGTTTGTCGGGCCGAATATGGTATAAACGCGCCCGCTGGAAACGAATCCAGCAAATTCACACACGTGTCGGCACGTTATCCCAGGGTGCCTGGTCCTGCTTTTAAAGGAGTCAGGTTGGGGTAATCGGATACGTGGAGGACTAACCCGAAGCTAAAAAGGTAACTATCATGGCTCAGGTAAATATGCGTGACCTGCTGAAGGCAGGTGCTCACTTCGGTCACCAGACCCGCTACTGGAACCCGAAAATGTCGAAGTTCATCTTCGGCGCCCGTAACAAGATTCATATCATCAACCTTGAGCAGACTGTTCCTGCCATGAACGACGCGCTGAAATTTGTTCAGCAGCTGGCAGAGAACAAGAACAAGATCCTGTTCGTTGGTACCAAGCGTGCCGCGGCCAAGATCATCAAGGAAGAAGCCGAGCGTGCCGGTCAGCCGTTCGTTAACCACCGCTGGCTCGGTGGCATGCTGACCAACTACAAGACCATCCGTCAGTCTATCCGTCGCTACCGTGACCTGGAAACCCAGAGTCAGGACGGTACTTTTGACAAGCTGACCAAGAAAGAAGCACTGGATCGTACCCGTGAAATGGACCGCCTTGAGCGCTCCATTGGTGGTATCAAGGACATGGGCGGCCTGCCGGACGCGATGTTCGTGATTGACGTTGACCACGAGCGTATCGCCATCAAGGAAGCCAACAAGCTTGGTATTCCTGTCATCGGTGTTGTTGATACCAACAGTGATCCCGACGGTGTCGATTACGTGATCCCGGGCAACGATGACGCTATCCGTGCGATCCAGATTTACGTGAAAGCCGTTGCTGATACCTGCATGGAAGCAGCCCAGTCTGCTGGTGCCGGTGCTGACGAGTTTGTTGAAGTCAGCGAAGACGCTGAAGGCGCTGCTCCAGCCGCTGAGTAACGTTTTACCTTCACGGTTTAGATGTAAGGTGTGCCTGGTGTTTTCCGAGGCACACCGCCCCACCGAATTCGGAACAGTTGAGAGGATTGAACATGGCTGCAATTACCGCTGCAATGGTCAAAGAGCTGCGTGAGCGTACCGGCCTTGGCATGATGGAATGCAAGAAGGCACTTGTTGAAGCCGAAGGCAGCGTTGACGCTGCGATCGAAGAGCTGCGCAAGTCATCCGGTCTGAAAGCTGCCAAGAAAGCCGGCCGTACCGCCGCTGAAGGCGCTTCACTGATCAAGATCTCTGACGACAACACCGTTGCCTTTATTCTGGAAGTGAACTCCGAGACCGACTTTGTTGCTCGCGATGACAACTTCCTGAACTTTGCCAACGACGTGCTGAACGTTGCGTTTGAAAATGGCGAAACCGACGTAGCCAAGCTGATGGAAGGCGATCTGGAATCCAAGCGTGAAGCGCTGGTTCAGAAAATCGGCGAGAACATTACTGTTCGTCGTGTCGTCAAGGTTGAAGGCCCGGTTGTTGGTGGATACGTTCACAGCAACAACAAGATCGCTTCGGTTGTCGCCCTGACTGCCGGTGATCCTGAAGTTGCCCGTGACATCGCCATGCACGCAGCTGCCGTTAACCCGCGTGTCGGCAAGCCGGAAGATATGCCGGCTGAAGAACTCGAAAGAGAGAAGGATGTGATCAAGGCCCAGCCGGATATGGAAGGCAAGCCTGCCGAGATCGTCGAAAAGATGATGGGTGGCCGCATCAAGAAGTTCCTCAAGGAGAACAGCCTTGTTGAGCAGCCTTTCGTCAAGAACCCGGACCAGACCGTGGGCGAGCTGATCAAGTCCAACGGCGGCGAGCTGGTTGGCTTCGTTCGTCTGGAAGTGGGTGAAGGCATTGAGAAGGAAGAAGTGGACTTTGCTGCCGAGGTTGCTGCTGCAGCCGGCACAGGCAAGGCCTGATCCTTCGTTCGATGCAGCGGGCTTTGAGCCACTGTATCACCTGAGTCTGCCACGTTAGCCGGGAATTCCCGGCTCTCGTGGCGGGCTTGTATCTGAGATACCCCTTTTTATGAGGAGTATGTCAGATACAAGCCTGCAACGGGTACCACGCCGGATAGCAGCCAACAGACGACAAGGGGATCATCATGCCGACATCATCGAAAACCCAGCCCAGATACAAGCGTGTTCTGCTCAAACTCAGTGGCGAGGCCCTGATGGGAGAGCACGATTTCGGTATTGATCCCAAAGTTCTTGACCGCATGGCACTGGAAATCGGTGCGCTGATTGGCATCGGCGTGCAGGTTGGCCTGGTGATTGGCGGCGGCAATCTGTTCCGTGGCGCAGCCCTGAATGCGGCCGGCATGGATCGGGTGACCGGTGATCATATGGGCATGCTGGCCACCGTGATGAACGGTCTGGCCATGCGTGATGCCCTGGAACGTTCGAACATCCGGACCCGTGTGATGTCCGCGATCCCCATGAGCGGCATCGTGGAGCATTACGACCGCCGTCGCGCGGTACGGGATCTTAAGGATGGCGATGTCGTGATCTTCTGCGCCGGTACCGGTAACCCTTTCTTCACGACCGATTCCGCTGCATGTCTGCGTGGCATTGAGATCGAGGCCGACGCGGTGCTGAAGGCTACGAAAGTGGATGGCGTATACTCAGCGGATCCGCACCTCGACAGCAGTGCAGAGAAATACGACTACCTCACCTATGATGAGGTTCTGGACAAGAAACTGGGTGTGATGGATTTGACAGCCATCTGTCTCGCCCGTGACCACGGCATGCCGCTGCGGGTGTTCGATATGAACCGTGCCGGCGCCCTTACTCGCATCGTAACTGGCGAGAAAGAAGGTACACTGATCGAATGAATCGCTGTCCCGGCCCCACAGGATCGTGGCGCCAGATTACAGAATGACATGACGAACGAATTGAGGATGCTGAAGTGATCAACGACATCAAAGCAGAAGCCGAAAAGAAAATGAAAAAGAGCCTGGAGTCCCTTAACTCCGCGTTCAACAAGATCCGCACCGGCCGTGCCCACCCCTCTATCCTGGATAGTGTCATGGTGAACTACTACGGCCAGGAGACGCCGCTGAAGCAGGTGGCTAGCGTCAACGTCGAGGATAACCGCACGCTGACGGTCTCTCCCTGGGAGAAAAACCTGATGCCGACCATTGAGAAAGCTATTATGGCGTCAGACCTTGGCCTGAACCCGGCGACCAGCGGCGATATCATCCGTATCCCGATGCCCATGCTGACAGAAGAAACCCGTAAGGAAATGGTTAAGCAGGCAAAAGCAGACGCCGAACATGGTCGTGTTTCCATCCGTAATGCGCGTCGTGACGCGAACAGCATGATCAAGGATCTGCTGAAGGAAAAGGAAATCACCGAAGACGACGAGCGCAAGGGCGAGGACGATATTCAGAAGCTGACTGACCGCTACATTGCAGAAGTCGAGAAGATGCTCAAGGCCAAAGAAGAAGACCTGATGGCGGTTTAACCGTCCGGACCTACTTGCAAGCGAATTGAAAGGCCGAAGCACCGAGGCGCTCCGGCCGCACAGGGGATTTCATGACGGGAACTGTATCCGCAGAGATTCCGGTGTCGGCAGACAGTCGGCCCCGGCATGTGGCCATCATCATGGACGGGAACAATCGATGGGCCAAGGCCCGTCGGCTCAAGGGAGTGGCTGGGCACAAGGCCGGTGTCGATGCGGTCAGGGCAGTGGTGGAAACCTGTGCCCGTGAAGGCGTGGAAGTGCTCACGCTGTTTGCCTTTTCCAGCGAGAACTGGCGCCGGCCCAAGGACGAAGTGTCGGCGCTCATGAAGCTGTTTCTGTTCGCCCTTGAGCGCGAGGTTCGCAAACTTCACCGGAACGATATCCGCCTGCGCATTATCGGTGATCGGTCAGCGTTCAGCACCTCACTGCGTGAACACATGGAGGCGGCTGAAGAGCTGACCCGCAACAACTCCCGGATGACCCTGGTAATTGCCGCCAACTATGGTGGTCACTGGGATATCACGCAGGCCACACGCAAGGTGGCCGAGCAGGTCCGTTCCGGGCAGTTGGCACCCTCTGACATCACCGATGACCTGATTCAGCAGCACCTCAGCATCGGTGACCTGCCAATGCCGGACCTGATGATTCGTACCGCAGGCGAGCAAAGAATCAGCAATTTCATGCTTTGGCACCTGGCTTACACAGAGCTTTACTTTTCACCGGTGTATTGGCCTGACTTCCAGCAGGAAGAGATGCTCAAGGCCCTGCAGGCCTATGCCGGCCGACAGCGTCGCTTTGGCCAGACTGATGATCAGATAGCGGCCAAGGCTGTACAACAATAACGAACGATAGCGACGTCAACCGTGTTAAAAACCCGAATTATCACCGCACTGATCCTCGCTCCTATCGCCATTGGCGGGATCTTTTTCCTCTCGCCCCTGGGTTTTGCGCTCTTTACCGGCGCCATCATTACCCTGGGCGCCTGGGAGTGGGCGAATATGTCCGGTATTGAGAGTCCTGCCGGTCGGGTTGGCTACGCACTGGCCACCGCTATCCTTCTTTACGGTCTGCTGAACGTTCCGTTTGTGGCAGTCCTCTGGTTATCGTTGCTCTGGTGGGGCGTGTGCTTTCTTCTGGTTCGCAGTTATCCCGGCGGCTCCGAAAAATGGGGCAGTCTCCCCGCAAGAGCCGTCATGGGGCTGTTCGTTCTGGTGCCGGCGTGGGTGGGCCTTAATCACCTGCGAACCGGCGGTTTCCAGTTTGGTGACAGTACCAACAACCTGCTGCTCATCCTCTACGTATTCTGTGTGGTGTGGGTTGCCGATATCGGTGCTTACTTCGCCGGTCGGGCGTTTGGTAAAGCAAAGTTGGCGCCCCGTGTCAGTCCTGGCAAATCATGGGCGGGCGTTTGGGGCGGCCTGATGGCCGTCGGGGTTTTTGCCCTGGTTGTCAGCTGGCTGGCTTCGGCGGGGACGGTTCAGACCTCGCTGCTAATTGTTGCCAGCCTCGCCACGGGTCTTGTTTCAGTGTTGGGCGATCTGCTGGAAAGCATGCTCAAAAGGCACCGTGGCATCAAGGACAGTAGTCAGCTGTTACCCGGTCACGGTGGCATCATGGACCGGATCGACAGCCTGACGGCGGCCATTCCGGTATTTGCATTGATTATTACCCAACTTGGTTGGCTGACAACCGGGCACTGGTGACTATGGTAACCCGCTCTATCAGTGTTCTCGGGGCGACCGGCTCCATCGGTCTCAGTACCCTGGACGTTGTTCGGCGCCACCCTGACCGCTTCTCGGTCTATGCGCTCACGGCCAGTACCCGTGCGGAAGAGCTCGCGGTCCTCTGCCGTGAATTCCGTCCGAAAGTGGCGGTCATGGCTGACCCTGAAGCGGCCGATGTCCTCTCAAAATTGCTGGCAGACCTGCCTGAAACTCGCGTGCTTGGCGGGCTGGAAGGGTTGTGCGAGGTGGCCTCCACCCCCGGTGTTGATACTGTGATGGCGGCTATCGTCGGGGCAGCGGGTCTTTCGCCAACACTGTCGGCGGTGCGGGCGGGAAAGCGGGTGTTGCTTGCCAACAAAGAAGCGCTTGTGATGTCCGGCAAACTGTTTATGGATGCCGTGGCCGAAGCGGGGGCAGAATTGCTGCCGATCGACTCTGAGCACAACGCGATTTTCCAGTGCATGCCGGCCGACAAGGTCCGGGACCCTGCCGGTGCCGGCATCACTCGTATACTTCTGACAGCCTCCGGGGGCCCGTTCAGGGAACATTCTGCCGAGGATCTTCGATCGGTAACGCCCGCCCAGGCCTGTGCCCATCCGAATTGGTCCATGGGGCAGAAGATTTCCGTGGACTCGGCCACCCTGATGAACAAGGGCCTCGAGCTCATTGAAGCCTGCTGGCTGTTCAACACCACGCCCCAGAAAGTTGAGGTGCATGTCCACCCTGAGAGTATTATCCACTCGATGGTTGAATATGCCGATGGCTCCGTTCTGGCCCAGCTTGGCAGTCCCGATATGAGAACACCGATTGCCAACGGCCTGGCCTGGCCGGAGCGTATTGACGCTGGTGTCCCGCCTCTGGACCTGTTCGCGATCGGCCGCTTTCACTTTGAGCGGCCAGATCTGGTGCGTTTCCCCTGCCTGCGCCTGGCTGCCGAAGCGTTTGAGGCGGGCGGCACTGCCCCGGCGGTTCTTAATGCCGCCAATGAAGTGGCTGTTGCCGCTTTTCTTGAGGGTAGCCTGTGTTTTTCGGATATCCCCGTTATCATAGAGCGAACGCTCGCTGTGACCGCCGTTGAGCCCGCCGACAACTTTGACGTTATCTTCGCCAAGGATAAAGAAGCACGGGCTTGTGCACGGGAACAGATAGGTCTGTTAACTGTCTGATAGTCGCAGCAGAATGCTGCCCGGCTGAAGCCATTCAATCAGGAACGCTATGCAGATTATTGAAACCGTCCTCGCACTTGCGCTTACCCTGGGCATCCTGGTGACCCTTCACGAATACGGTCATTTCTGGGTTGCCCGGCGTTGTGGCGTAAAAGTACTTCGCTTTTCCGTGGGTTTCGGGAAACCGATGTTTTCCTGGTACGACAAGCATGGGACCGAGTTTGCCGTCGCCGCCATTCCTCTGGGCGGCTATGTAAAAATGCTGGATGAGCGGGAAGGGCCAGTTCCTGAGGAGCTGAGAGATCAGGCCTTTACCTCCAAGCCTCCGAGCCAGCGTATTGCCATTGCGGCGGCCGGTCCCGTGGCCAACTTCCTGTTCGCCATTTTTGCTTACTGGCTGCTGAGTGTGGTTGGCGTTACCCATGTTGCACCCATTGTCGGGCAGATCGCTGACGAGAGTGTGGCCGAGCGGGTAGGTCTTCAGGAGGGTATGGAGATTCACGCTGTGGATGGCCATCGCGTCAGTTCGTGGCGCGATGTGAATATGCGCATTCTGGAGCGGACCGGCGAGCACGGTCTGATTTCCATGGAGGTATCGGAAGATGGCGCCCGCGGTACAGTCAGCGGTGAGCTTTCCGGTTGGGGCCTGAGTGACGATACTCCCAATCCGTTAGCCGAGTTCGGCATTACGCCATGGCGCCCGGCTGTTCCGCCGGTATTGGGGCAGATTTCCGATGGTGGCCGCGCTCAGGCTGCCGGCCTGCAGCCCGGGGATCGCATTGTGGCCGTGGGCGGCGAGCCGATCAGTAGCTGGTTTGAGCTGGTCGAGTTTATTCGCAATGCCCCGGAGCAGACACTTCAGGTAACCATCGAGCGTAATGGTGCGGAACAATCCGTCAGCGTGACACCGGAAGCGAAGACTCAGGAAAGTGGTGAGTCAATCGGTTTTGTCGGTGCCGGTGTGGAAGCTATCTCATGGCCAGAAGAGGTGCTGCGTGATGTCAGCTACGGCCCATTCGCCGCCGTTCCGGTCGCCCTCAGCGAAACCTGGGCGGATACCCGCTTGACACTGGTGGCCATCAAGAAGATGGTCACCGGCCTGTTGTCACCCACCAACCTCAGTGGACCAATTACCATTGCCCGGGTTGCTGAAGCCAGTGTCAGTTCCGGGTTCGAAGACTTCGTGCGTTTTCTTGCCTATCTGAGCGTGAGCCTGGGCATTCTGAACCTTCTGCCTGTGCCGGTGCTAGATGGTGGTCATATCGTTTACTACACCATCGAAGCTCTCCGTGGGAAGCCGCTTTCCGAGCAGGCTCAGGCGTTTGGATTACGAATTGGTATGGCAATGATCCTCACATTAATGGTGTTTGCTCTTTACAACGACCTGATGCGGTTGTGAGAATTGCGAGCTCCTTACGCGCATTAACCAGGCGAAATATTTGAATGAGACGTTCTCTTCTAGGTGTAGCCGTTGGCCTCGCTGTAGCCGTGTCCGGCCTGAAGCCAGCATTTGCTGATCAGTTCACTGTTGCGGATATTGAGGTGGAAGGCCTGCAGAGGGTATCTGCGGGTACTGTTTTTTCCGCGTTCCCTGTCAATATTGGCGAGCAGGTGGACGAGACCGAGCTGGCTGATGCGATCAAGTCGCTGTTCCGGACCGGTCTTTTCACCGACATTGAGGCCAGCCGGGATGCCGGTGTGCTTATCCTGACGGTTCGTGAACGACCCTCCATCAGCGATATCGAGATTGAGGGCAACAAGAACATTGAAACCGAGATGTTGATGGATGCCCTCGCTGGCGCCGGGCTTCAGGAAGGCCAGGTATTCCGGCGTGCGACTCTTGAACGTCTGGAACTGGAAATTCTGCGCTCTTACATTGCCCAGGGGCGCTACAACGCCCGGGTAAAGGCAACGGCCGAGGAGCTGCCCAGAAACCGCGTTGCGATTCGCCTGGATATCAATGAGGGGTCGGTCGCTGCGATCCACCATATCAACCTGATCGGCAACAAGGACTTCAGTGACGAAGAACTGCAAGAGCTGTTCGAGCTGCAGACCACGAGCTGGTGGAACTCAATTACAAACTCGGACAAGTACGCGAGAGAGCGCCTGAGTGGCGACCTTGAATCGCTGCGGTCGTTCTATCTTGACCGTGGTTATCTGGATTTCAACGTCGAGTCCAGCCAGGTATCCATTTCGCCTGACAAACAAAAAGTCTTCATCGCGATTGCCCTGAATGAGGGGCCTCAGTACACCATTTCCGAGATTAACCTTCGTGGTGAGCTGATCATGGGTGAAGAGGAGCTGCGCTCGCTGATTCCTGTTGAGGAGGGCGACGTATTCTCCCGATCCCGCATGACGGCAATTTCCGAAGCCCTGTCGTTCCGCCTCGGCCGTGAGGGCTATGCCTTTGCCAGCGTGAACGCCGTGCCGGAACCCGGCGAGGACAATACCGCCGCGGTGACCTTTTTCATTGAGCCGGGCAAACGGGCCTATGTGCGACGGATCAATTTCGAGGGCAACGTGTCGACTCGTGACGACGTTCTCCGCCAGGAAATGACGCAGATGGAAAGGGGCGTGGCTTCTTCGGATCGTATCGACTTCTCCAAGACCAGACTGGAGCGTCTCGGCTTCTTCGAGATGGTGAATGTTGAGACGGTACCAGTTCCGGGCACCGACGATCTGGTTGATGTGAACTACTCCGTGGCAGAACAGCCGACGGGCAGTCTTTCCGCTTCCGTCGGTTTCTCGCAGCAGTCCGGGGTGATTCTTGGCGCCAACGTGTCCGAGAATAATTTTTTCGGTACCGGGAAGCGCGTCTCTTTCGGTGTCAACGTGAGTAATTTTGTCAAAAGCGCAAACGTCTCCTACCTGGACCCTTACTACACGGTTGACGGCGTAAGCCGTGGCTACAGTCTTTTTGCCCGGCAAACCGATTATGAGGAAGAGTATATCTCCGCCTTCCTGCTGGACGAATATGGCGGCCGTATCACCTTCGGTTATCCCACGGACAATATCACCCGTTTGAACTTTGGGGCCGGGTTTACC
The DNA here is from genome assembly GCF_056857715.1 of Marinobacter sp. L-13. NCBI lineage: Bacteria > Pseudomonadati > Pseudomonadota > Gammaproteobacteria > Pseudomonadales > Marinobacteraceae > Marinobacter > Marinobacter sp. L-13. The sequence continues at coordinate 37,907 of NZ_JBSXNQ010000057.1, read as the reverse complement.
CAGTCCAATCTTAAGGAAGGCCGGTTCACCTCACAGGAGGTCATTCAGTTCATTGATGAGGAAGGGGATTCGTTCAATAACTTCTTCCTCTTCGGCAGCTGGCGCCGCAGTACTTTCAACCGGGGTGTTCTGCCCAGTGATGGCCATAGCCAGTCGTTGTCGCTTGACGTAGCAGTGCCGGGCAGCGATCTGACCTTTTACAAGGTGACACACAAGACCGATTTCTACTATCCGGTGACTGACGATAATCGCTGGATCTTACGGGCGCGTTCAGAGATCGGTTATGGTGATGGTTACGGAGATCGGACCCAGATGCCGTTTTACGAGTACTTCTATACAGGGGGCTACGGATCGGTTCGGGGGTACCGGGCCAACTCCTTGGGTCTCCTTGCTACGAACAACGTCAACGACCTCTCACGCCCGGATCCGTTCGGCGGTAACCTGCTCACTGAAGGTGGTGTTGAGCTGATATTCCCCACGCCCTTTGCCGGTGATACCCGCTCCATGAGAACGGCGTTTTTCCTGGACGCAGGTCAGGTGTTCGACACTGCGCGCGGTTTCGATCCGGAACTGAGCGAAATCAGAATGTCCGCCGGTATTGGCTTCCAGTGGATTACCGCTGTTGGCCCGCTGGCCTTCAGTCTGGCGAAGCCGCTGAACGACAAGCCGGGTGATGACACCCAGGTATTCCAGTTCTCGCTGGGCCAGACCTTCTAGCGCATGGATAATAACAACCTACGGATGAAAATCAGGAGAAAACCAATGTCCCGATTCATGTTGATATTCGCCGCCATGGTTATGGCGTTTTCATTCCCGGCCATGGCTGAAACCCGAATTGGTGTGGTGGACCTGCGTCAGGCACTGTTCTCTTCAGACGATGCCAGGACCTTCAGCGAATCCCTCCAGAAGGATTTTGCGGGCGATGAGGCCCGGGTGCGCGAAGCTCAGGAAGAGGCCCGCAAGCTCCAGGAGCGCCTGGAGAAAGACGGTGCCATGATGAACGAGAGCGAGCGCAACAAACTGGCCGGTGAGTTCCAGGAAAAGGTAAAAGAGTTCAACTTCCTGAAGCAACGGCTCGATTCAACGGTGAATCAGCGTAAGCAGGCATTTCTGGAGCAGGCCCGTCCCGAGGTGGACGCGGCGGTCAAGGAGCTTCTTGAAGAGAACAATCTCGATCTGATCCTGCCCAGCGAAGCCGTTGTCTATGTGAAGCCTGAAATGAACCTGACCTCTCAGCTTCTTGAAAAACTGAACCGTTAATCTGTGACGGGCACCCCGGTGCCCTGATCGTTGCTTGGGAGCGCGCAATGACAGAAAGGTCCTATCGCCTGGGGGATGTTGCCAATGCCCTGGGTGCGGAGCTGCGGGGTGATCCTGATATCAGGGTATCGGGGCTGGCGACGTTGCAGGCCGCCGTGCCCGGCCAGATCAGTTTTCTCGCTAACCCTTCCTATGGCAAGTATCTGGCGGATACACGTGCTTCGGCGGTTATTGCTTCGCCGGCCTCGGCGAAGGATGCTCCGACCAACGTCCTGTTACTGGACAACCCCTACCTCGGCTATGCTCAGCTGAGCCACTGGTTTGATCCCGCGCCTGTTGCTTTGCCCGGCGTTCACGCGACTGCTGTGGTCGATCCGTCGGCCAGCATCGCTGACGATGCCTGTATCGGTCCTAATGTGGTGGTGGAAGCAGGGGCTGACATTGGCGAGAAAGTCGTCGTGGGAGCCGGCTCGGTTATTGGCGCCCGCGCCAGGGTCGGGGCCCGGACTTTAATCCGGCCACGGGTGACTCTGGCTCACGATGTGGTCATTGGCGAGCGTTGTCACATCCTCAGTGGCGCCGTTATTGGCTCCGACGGTTTTGGTTTTGCTAATGAGAAGGGTGTATGGCACCGGATCGCACAGCTCGGTCGGGTTGTTCTGGGGAGTGATGTGGAAGTGGGTGCCAACACCACCATTGATCGTGGCGCTCTCGACGACACCGTCATCGGTGATGGGGTGAAACTCGACAACCTCATCCAGATTGCCCATAACGTTCGCATCGGCGATCACAGCGCCATGGCGGCGATGGTTGGCATTGCCGGCAGTACCCGCATTGGACGGCACTGCGTATTCGGCGGCGCCTCGGGTGTGGCTGGTCATCTGGAGATTGCTGATCAGGTTCATCTGACAGGTATGACCCTGGTAACGGGCGACATTCGTGAGCCCGGGGTCTATTCATCCGGCACCAGCGCCGATAGCAACCGTCAGTGGCGCAAGAATGCTGTCCGCTTCCGGCAGCTGGATGCGCTGGCAAGACGGGTAAAAGAACTGGAAAAGAAATTAGAGGGCTGAGGCCGATCAACATGATGAACATCGACGAAATTCTGGAATACCTGCCGCACCGATACCCGTTTCTGCTGGTGGATCGGGTCACGGAGGTCGAAAAGGGAAAATCGATCAAGGGCTACAAGAATATTTCGTTTAACGAGTCGTTCTTCCAGGGCCACTTCCCGAACAACCCGATCATGCCGGGGGTGTTGATCATCGAAGCCATGGCTCAGCTGTCCGGCATTCTCGGTTTTGTGACTGTGGGCCGGAAACCTTCTGACGGCGTGGTACAATACCTCGCCGGATCCAGCAAGGCCCGGTTCAAACGCCCGGTTTTACCAGGGGACCAACTGTGTATGGAGTCGGAACTCATCTCCGGTAAACGGGGTATTTACAAATTCGAGTGTCGCGCGCTGGTCGACGGTGAAGTCGTCTGCGTGGCAGAGATTCTGACCGCTGAGAGAGAAGTTTGATGGCGACAAATGACTGGTCGGGTGTCCATCCTCAGGCGATTGTAGACCCGTCAGCCAGGCTCGGGGACAACGTCACTGTTGGCCCCTGGAGTTACATTGGCCCGGATGTGGAAATCGGTGAGGGCACCGAGATCCTCTCCCATGTTGTCGTTAAAGGGCCTACTGTTATTGGCCGCAACAACCGCATTTTTCAGTTCTCCAGTATTGGCGAAGAGTGCCAGGACAAGAAATACGCGGGCGAGCCCACCACTCTGGTGATCGGCGACAATAATGTGATTCGTGAAAATTGCACCATCCACCGCGGCACGGTCCAGGATCGTGGCGAAACCCGTATCGGCAGTGGCAATCTTTTGATGGCGTACGTGCATGTCGCTCATGACTGTATCGTCGGTGACAACACCATTCTGGCCAATTGTGCCACCCTGGCGGGCCATGTTTCGGTCGGCGATTTCGCGATTCTGGGCGGTGGTACCATGGTGCACCAGTTCTGTCATATTGGTCCCCACAGCATGGCGGCTGGTGGCAGCATCGTACTCAAGGACATTCCGGCTTATGTGATGGCGAGCGGTCAGTCCGCCCAGCCACACGGCATGAACGTGGAAGGCCTTAAGCGCCGTGGTTTCAGCAAGGATGTCTTGCTGGCTTTACGCCGCGCCTACAAGGTGATCTATCGCCAGGGGCTGACAACCGAACAGGCCGTCGAAGAGCTTGAGAAGTCCTACTCCGATGTTGCAGAAATACGTCCCCTCATTGACTCCCTGCGTGGAGCTCACCGCGGCATCATCCGCTAACCCGGCAGGAGCCTGTCGGTGACAGATCTTTCTCACGCGACCATCAGCGAGCGTAAAATCACATTCGGAATCATTGCCGGTGAGGCATCGGGGGATATCCTCGGTGCCGGCCTGATCCGTTCGCTGCGCCAACGCTATCCCCAGGCCCGGTTCGTCGGCATTGGCGGGGAGGAAATGGTTGCGGAGGGATTTCATTCCCTGGTGCCGATGGAACGTCTTTCGGTCATGGGGCTGGTGGAGGTCCTTGGACGAATTCGTGAATTGTTCAGCATCCGGGCCCGGCTCCTGGACTATTTCTTCGCCACGCCACCGGATGTTGTGATCGGTATCGATTCTCCGGATTTTACGCTTGCGATCGAACGGCGCTGCCGCGAGGCCGGCATTCTTTCCGTGCATTATGTCAGCCCATCGGTTTGGGCCTGGCGGCAGAAGCGGATCTTCAAAATTGCCAAATCGGTCAACCTGATGTTGACCCTGTTTCCTTTCGAGGCAAGGTTTTACGAGGAGCATCAGGTGCCTGTGGCCTTCGTGGGCCATCCACTGGCAGATCGAATTCCCATGGCGCCGGATACCCTCAAGATGCGGGAGTCGTTGGGAATAGATGCGGACGCACCCGTACTGGCGGTTCTTCCCGGTAGTCGTGCAGGAGAAGTGGAGAGACTTGGTACCTTGTTTCTTGAAGCCTCTCGCTGGATACAGGAAAGAAGACCTGATCTGCAGTTGGTGATCCCCTGCGTGAACCGGGACCGGGAGAAGCAGGTGCGCGATCTGGTCGATGCGTTGGAGGTGAAGCTTCCGGTTACCATCGTACGTGGGCGTTCCAGGGATGTTATGGCCGCCTCCGACGTTGTGCTCTTGGCCTCTGGAACGGCAACACTCGAAGCGATGCTTCTCAAAAAGCCGATGGTTGTAGGGTACCGCCTGAGCGGGTTCAGCTATGCGCTTCTGTCGAAGTTGGTGAAGGTGCCTCATGTCGCATTGCCCAATCTCCTCGCGAAGCGCCAGCTTGTTCCAGAGCTGCTCCAGGACGACGCCACGGCCGAGAGTCTGGGTGCAGCAGTGCTTGAGCGACTGGAGAACAAAGAGGAGAGGGCGAGGCTTAACGAAGCCTTTACCGAGTTGCACCATTCACTGAAGCAGGGGGCTGATGAAAAAGCCGCTCAGGCGATCTCAGACCTGATAGAGCAGGGTGTCCACTGATGCCCAAGAGCCCTTTGCCACCCTTCGAGTGTCGTTACACCGGTTCTTTGCTTGCCGGCGTGGACGAAGTCGGTCGGGGGCCGCTCATCGGGGCCGTCGTGACTGCCGCGGTCATTCTGGATCCGGACCGGCCAATCGCAGGCCTGGCTGACTCAAAGAAACTGACCGAGAAGCGTCGCAACGCCCTCTACGATCAGATTCTCGAGCATGCCAAAGCCTGGAGCATTGGCCGGTGCGAGTCCCACGAAATCGACCGGCTGAATATCTACCAGGCCACAATGCTGGCTATGGAGCGCGCAGTATCGGGGCTGGCTGTGGTGCCTGAGTACGTTCTGGTGGATGGTAATCGCTGTCCCAAGTGGCGCTGGCCGTCGGAACCGGTTGTCAAAGGCGACAGTCGGGTGGCTGCCATCAGCGCCGCTTCTATTATTGCCAAAGTAACCCGTGACCGGGAAATGGAAGCGCTGGAAGCGCGTTTCCCCGGGTTCGGCCTGGCGCAGCACAAAGGTTATCCGACCCCGGTCCATCTGGAGGCCCTGCGCCGCCTCGGAGCAACCATTGAACACCGCCGCTCCTTTCGACCTGTTCAGGAAGTGATTGAAACAGTGGGATTCTATCAAGATCACGCTGCCCCAGAGCCCGAAGAGCTTCAGTACCGGGCAGACCTTTTCGAAGATATCGATTGACAGTTTTGAATCCAATCATTAATATACGCGCACGTTGATCGGGGTAGCCCGGTAAACAACCAGTTTTGATGCGGGGTGGAGCAGTCTGGTAGCTCGTCGGGCTCATAACCCGAAGGTCGTTGGTTCGAATCCAGCCCCCGCTACCACTATTTAACAAAGCCCGCTTATGCGGGCTTTGTTGTTTCTAATCGGAGCTTCTGAGTCACCGAGACCGCTGTAGAGAAAGGGCCCGCTTTTGCGGGCCTTTTGTTTTATAAGCTACTCCCATACTTCTCCCTCAATAGAATTTTTTCAGTGCTGCCGCCTGTTGTCGGCCCCTTCCGGGCAAATTTTTGCCTTCCCAATCAGTAACTTCTCTAACTTCATTACGAGTCCCTGACGGGAAATTGACAATTTCGTAACTAGGGGAATGACAGAGTTCACATCGATAATCAGCCCCGTTTTATACAATTTCACAAAATCGACGAAAAAATGGTGCTTAAACCACATGAAGCGCGTCATCAAAGTGTCACAGGCATGGATTGCCGCGTTCGCTATGGGAGCACTACTCACAGGGTGTGGCGGTGGTGGCTCTTCCGATTCTTCAGGCACACAAACTAGCTCTAGTGGGGGAATCTCGTCTCCGGAACGCTCCGCAGTATTGAGCTGGAGCGCTCCCCTGACTCGCGTTAACGGCGAGAGCATTCCGATGGGTGAGCTCGACAGATATGTGATCCGGTACGGTCAGGATGCTGACGAGCTGAGCGAAGAGGTGGTTGTCACCAATGCTCAGGCCGAAGCGGAAATGTCCTACGAGGTGAGTGGTCTGGACGCAGGGACCTGGTATTTCACTATCCAGGTTCAGGATACCAATGGGCTGATCAGTGAGCCCTCCGATGTTGTGAGCAAGTCCATCCGTTCCTGAGACTAGAACCCCGGGCCTGGAGTATGAAGTCTCAGGCCATCGGGTCTGCAATCGGCAATTTGAGGGTGAACGCAGAGCCTTCGCCCGGTTGCGACGACACCGAAATTTCCCCTCTATGCTTTTCAACAACGGTTTTGACGAAGGATAGTCCGAGTCCCGTTCCGTGGACTCCGGCCAGCTCAGTGCTTTTTTGACGCCGGTAACGGTCAAACAGGTGCGGCAGTTCCTCCGGATCGATACCGGTACCTTCATCGGCAATCGTCAAACAGGCCTGATGGCCAGCGCGGAAGACCTGAATGCTGACGTCTGATCCACTCGGGCTGTATTGAACGGCATTGGTCAGCAGGTTGATAACGGCGCGCTCCAGAAGCTCTGCATTGCCTTTCAGCCACAAATCCTCGGTACCCTGTAACTGGAGTTGTATCTGCTTCTCTACAGCCTGCTCGCTGACGCTGTCACGGGCGTTCTCTACGATCGCCAGAAATTCGCATTCGTAGAACCGGGTTTCCGTTAATTGTTCCGCCCGGGCCAACTGCACGAATTCCTCGGCCAGGTGATAGCTTCTCCGGGCCAGCCGCCCCAGTTGTTCCAGCTGTTCCTGTTCAATGTGGCTGGGATCCCGTTTCAACTGTTCGATCAGGGCAAGCTGTGAAACCAGAGGCGAGCGCACGTCATGGGAAATAAAGTCGATTGCCTCGCGGTGCTGGCGCTGCTGCTCCCGCAATTCCGAAATATCCGAAATATTGGCAATGATGCCTTGCTGGTCGCTGTCTGGCAGCGAAAACGGTGCAAAATGAATCAGGAAATCTTTGTCGCGAATCCTGAGGTCTACGGTGCGGCTCTGTAATAGGGTCAGGGTGTCGGAAACGGTTTCATGCCAGGGTGGCGTTTCCCGCGGATCGTGTCCCTCCAGCAGTTTTACCAGGGGAAGGCCGGCCAGGCTCGGCATGGGCTCGCGGAACCATTCCTCTATGTGGCCGTTGGCAAAACGGATGACCCCCAGTTCGTCGGTCACGATGATACCGTCGGGCATGCGCTCAAAACTTCTCCGGATGAACTGCTGCATGTGGTTCAACCGATCCGTGGCGATGCGGACCCGCTCGATTCGTGCAGAAATGTTTTCACTGGGTCTGGCTGCAGAATCCGCCGGTACGGCTTGCTCAAGGTGAAGCCTGCGCAGATAGCGCTGGATGGCCTCGCGCCCGAGATCATTGGGTAACAGCAGGCCCAGGTGATAGCGGGTGCCGGCTCGCAATAGCTGAATCCAGCTGCGATTGCTGTCGTGAAACCAGTGCCCCGGAGTCAGGTCATCTGGAATATCGCTCTGTGACAGTCCACGTGCGGAGAGGATGTCGTTCTCCTCCATCAAAAGCCACCCTGTGGGGCGAAACAGGGCCTGGAAGTGCTCCAGAAGTTGTGTCGGGTTCCTTCCCGAGGGTGCGGGCAGTGCGACCTGGGGACTTCTGGCCAGTTCGTCCAGTTGACGGTTCAAAAATCGGTTGGTCATGGCCAGTCGAAGGCCGCTGGATACAGGAAAGGCCAAGAGTGGAACCAGCAGTGCGTTTGCAAGGGGAAACCACCATCGCATCGTCAGCAGCACGAACAGATAGATTCCGAGCAGTCCCGCCAGAACCGTCGCGCAGGCGAGAAGGGTTCGCGCAGGGCGCATGGGTGGCAGGGCGAGGGCGAGTATCAGGATGGTTGTCATGGCCAGCAGGGCAGACGCCCACGCCGGTGCCGGCTTAATCAACAATCCCTGCATGTATGCCGACAACACGTTGGCGTGGAATTCAACGCCGGACATCGGACGGCTCAGCCCCGAGAAGGGCGTGGGCAGTATGTCGCCAAAACCGGCGGCTGTGGCACCGACAAAGACTATTTTGCCACTGAAGTGTTCGGGTGCGGCCGGCTGAGTGAGTACCTGCGAGAAAGAATACGACTGGAGAGAGCCGGCACCACCGATCAGGGGCACGGCACGGTATTGATCCCGGATATTGACATAGGAAGGCGTATCCCCGGCCTCCGGATTTTGTGGTCCAACACCGCTTGCGGCCAGCGCAAGGCTTGGCCAGAGCTGGTTCCCGAGGCCATTAAACAGGTAAAGACCTCTGGCAACGCCGTCGCTGTCCAGTTCCACATGAGCATGGCCCAGACCGGCGGCCGCTGAAGCCAGCACTCCAACCGGCAATTGTTCGCTTAACAGGTACTGGGAGGTGGGAGGCGACAGATAGACTGGCAGAATAACGTTGCCGTGACTTCGCATCTGTTCTGCCAGTTGCTGGTCGTCTGGCGACGGTTCGGCGAACAGAATATCGAACACAATGGTTTTTGCGCCTGCCTCGTTGAGCTTGGCAATGAGCTCAGCGTGCAGATTACGGGGCCAGGGCCAGCGGCCCAGGCGATTCAGGCTCAGCTCGTCGATCGTCACCAGAACCACCTCGTCCGAGGCTTCCAGTGGATTCGAGGTGATGGCTTGGTCGTACAGCCAGTAATCCAGGCGTTGAGGTAGTTCGGTTGTCTGGATAAGCAGGAGCAGTGCCAGCAGTATCAGGCCCAGAGTCCAGGGGGTCGTTTTAATTGGCAGCCAATCCCGGTTCATGAGCCCTGCTGTGTGGTTCGGTCGATCAACGGATTATTCCAGGTACAATTCCCTCCCTGGTCCCCAACGGCTTTGCAGTGGACCATCAGAAAGAGCTTTCAGGCGCACAAAATACCGCCTTCCGGGAATAAGACGCAAGGCTGCCGTGGTATCAGGCAGTGTTGCCTCCTTGATGATATTGTTGAAGCCCGGCTCCTCCGAGAGTTGCAGTCGGTATTCTGCCGCCGTGTCTACCTTCTCCCAGAACACCCTTACCTGGCTGTCGATGTAGTTCACGCTGATGATCCGAACCGGAGGCAGGCTGCCATTGACCACCAGCTCCCGCGGCTGCGTTGTAGCAACTGAATTGCCGCCTGCTTCGGTCACCACGCGCCAGTAATACTTGCCAGGCCCAAGCGGGCGTGAGGGCAGGGCAGCCGTTTCGGGTGCCCACTCGCTGGTGGCGATCAGGTTCCGGAAATCCTGATCTTCGGCTATCTCTACCCGAGCCACTTCATTGTCGCCGTTAAGCTGCCAGCGAAACTCGGGCATATCGTCGTTGACGGTGCCCCCATCTTCCGGAGCAACCAGGCTGGCAGTCCTGGCCTGAAGATCGACTTCCAGCGGGACGACGCGTGGCATCCCCGCCGTGCCGCGAGTATCGAGTGCCGCCAGGTGTACCTCATAGCTGCCATTATCCAGTTGCCCGATATCAAAGCTGTTGCCTGTCAGTTTTCGGCTTTCTACCCAGCGGCCTGTGTCGCTTTCGAAGATGTCCACCCGGTGCATGGGGGCGCGACTTTCCTGCCAGGTCATGGTGGTGGGCAGTTGGGTCAGTCTCGGTGGCAGTGGATCGAGCGCCGGCGCTGGCGGTAGGCGGCGAATGCTCAGGCCGTCATTGTTAGTGGTGGACAGGCTGGCTCCGAAACCCGCAGGGATCCGGCGGGTCTTGCCGGGGGCCCCGAAGTCAACGTCGCCCTCGGTTACCTGCAGGCGAGTGCCCTCTGCCGATGTCTGGAGTGAAAATGCGGTACCTCTCACGGCGGCGACGGCCGAAGGCGTTTCAATCTCGAATCGTGCGCCTCCCTCCATGACCGGCTTCACTCGGGTGTGGATCTCGCCCCTGTCGAGTCGGAGTCTGGTATCGACCATGCCGGCTTTGCCGTATTGGGTCAGGCGATTGAAGATGAGTCGAGAATTCGGAGAAATCCTTACTTCCGAGCCGTCCGCCAGTTCAATGGTGGCGGTCCCGGACGCGGACAGAATTTCATCACCAACGCGGATGAGGGCGTCTTCACTCAGGGGTGTTTTCCGACCGGTATTTCCGGAAATCAGCTGTACGGTTCCGGTGACCGATGTCGCCCGCGCCGGCTGAGGTTGGCGCTTTAGCCAGGCAAGGGGAATTCGCACACTGTCGCCGGCACCCAGAATGGCACCGTTGCCAATCTTGTTGTATTGCAGAAGGCGACTCGCGGGATAATTGGGTGCGAGCAGGTCGTTGGCCACTTCCGAAAAGCTTTCTCCCGGCCGCAAGGTGTAGATCCACTCGGGCACCGGGTTGGCCGACGAAACGTCAGAATGCCCGGCTGAACCGCGCGTTACCGAAAGCTCGGCAGCCGCGGGGGCAGCCCAGGCAAGCAGTGAAAGGATCAGCAGCAGTGCCGGTAATCGCGGAGCCGGGCTGTCAGTCATTGGCTGCCCTGGCGGGTTCGTCGACGTCAAAGGCCTGGTCCTGCGCCTTCATGGCCTCCAGTCGGTAGCCCCGCTGGTAAATGGTCTTGATGCGGAAGCCGTTTTCCGGGTTCAGGCCGAGACGACGGCGCAGTCGGCTCATATGCGTGTCCACGGTACGGGTATTGATATCCCGCGCCAGACCCCAGACGCGCTCAAGCAGCATTTCCCGAGTCAGCAGCCGGCCCTGGTTCTGGAACAGGAACAGGGTCAGATCGAAATCCTTGTCGGTCAGCGTCAGTTCTTCACCATGGAGTGCAATGACCCTTTGCTGCGTGTTGATTTCGAACGGACCATAGCGAAGCACTTCCTTTTCGCTGTCAGGATTGGAGCGTCTCGCCAGAGCATTGATGCGCGCGCCCAATTCCGCCGCACGGGCCGGCTTGGCCAGGTAATCGTCGGCGCCGGCATCCAGAGCCCGAACAATATCTGCCTCGCTGTCCCGCTGGGTGAGAAACACGACTGGAATCGGCCAGTTCAGCTGGGCGCGAACGCTCTCGAGAACATCAATGCCGGTCATGTCCGGAATCTGCCAATCCAGAATCAGGAGGTCATAGCTGCGGTGCAGAACCGCGCTCAGGAAATTTTGGCCGGTCGGGAAGCTGTCGCAGTGGTGCCCGCTTTCAGACAGAATTGACTGGATGTGCTGTGCCTGTTCGGTTTCATCTTCAAGCAAAGCAATACGCATTAAGCCTCTCCCGGAGTGTCGCTCTCTTGCCTGGTATCGAGCAGAGCTTTCAATGGACTACTCTGCTATATCAATCAATTATCACAAAATGTGGATCTGCGTTCAGTATCGTTATGTAGACTTGCGTAAACGGACTGAAGGCTTTCCGTTGTCGTCGTCCAGTGTTTGTCGGCAGCCGGGGAAATTACTGCAGCCCCAGAACCAGCCTTTTTTCCCTTTTCGTCGCACCAGGGGCGAGAAACAGTGGGGGCATGGAATGGGTTTCTGGCCAGTGCCATCCTGAGGCGTGGCTTCTTCCAGCGGTCGGGTGCCCCGGCAATCCGGGTAGCGGGTGCAGGCAAAAAAGCGGCCGAATTTGCCCTCTCGCTCCAGCATCGGGGCGCGACATTTGGGGCAGTGGGGCTGTGCCTCTGGCGAGGTTGTGCCGATGCTCTCCGAGTCGACGGTCGGGCGGCCCTGGGGCCTGGCCAGAAAGCCGCGGATCTCCTCTTTGAGGGTATCCAGAAACTTTCTGGGGTCGCCCTCGCCACGGCGAATGCTCTCCAGGTTGGCTTCCCAGACGGCCGTGCGATCCGGCTTGCTGACCGATTCGGGCAAAGCACTGATCAACGCCTTGGCTTTGTCGGTGGCGCGGATATGCCGACTGTCGCGGTACAGGTAATCGCGCTTGAATAAGGTATCGATGATCGCAGCCCGGGTTGCTTCGGTGCCCAGGCCATCGGTCTCGCGTAGGGTTTTGCGAAGTTCGGTATCGGTTACAAATCGGGCAATGTTGGTCATTGCCGAGAGCAGGGTCGCGTCGGTGAAATGCTGGGGCGGCTGGGTTTTGCGCTCGCTGAGGTTGCTATCGTCGCAGAATACCGGTTCGCCTTTTTCCAGTCTGGGAAGCGGTGCCTTCTCCGGTTCCTTGCGAGCTTCTCGCAGTTTCAGTTCCAGCGTTTTCCAGCCGGGCACCAGGATGGCCGTTTCCGTCGCGCGGAATTCGTGCTCTGACACTCGTACCGTTAGCTTACCCTCCCTGTGCACGGCATCGGGCGCGAACTGCATCAGATAGTACCGGCTGATCAGTCCGTAGATTTTTTCTTCCGCGTCACTGAGTTTGCCGTTCGGCGTCGGGCGGCTGGTTGGGATAATAGCGTGGTGGGCGTCGACCTGTTTGTCGTTCCACGCGGAAGTCCTGCGGCCAAGGTCTGCGCCGTTGCAGGCTTGCTCCAGATCCGGTGCCACTCGGGCAATGGCTCTTATCACCTGCTCCCGCTGGCTGTAGTGGCCTTCCGGTAAAAACCGGCAATCTGATCGCGGGTAGGTGATGAGCTGGTGGCGCTCGTAAAGATTCTGGGCGGTATCCAGGACGTCTTTGGCACCCATGCGGAATAGCCGGCCTGCTTCAATTTGCAGGGCCGACAGGGAAAACGGCAGCGGTGGCGCTTCCGACCGATCCCGAAAGCGGGACTCGGTGATGGTGCCGGGTCGGTTTCGAACGCTGTCGGCAATCTGTTCAGCGACTTCCCGGTTGAGCAGGCGGTTCTCTTCATCCAGGTAATCCTGGAACTGCTCGTTGGGCTGCCAGCGGGCGGTGAAGGTTTGCTGGTCGGCTTCTTCCTCCTGAGCCCTGAACCTTGCTTCAATGCGGTAATAGGGCTTGGGCTGGAAGTGTTCGATGGTATTGTCACGTTCAACCACAAGGCCAAGTACCGGAGTCTGTACCCGGCCAACGGAATAGACCCCCTGTTCACCCTGCCGCTGATAACTGAGGGTATAAAATCGGGTCAGGTTGATGCCATAGAGCCAGTCGGCGCGTTGTCTGGCCAGGGCGGAATGGGATAACCGACGGAATTCCCGGTTGTCCCTGGGGCTCTGGATCGCCCGGGCCACGGCCGCTGGCGTCAAATCGTTGATCAGTATCCGTTGAACCGGGGCGCTGGCACCGAAATAGCGGATAACTTCGTCCACCAGCAGCTGGCCTTCCCGATCCGGGTCGCCAGCATGAATAATGGTCTTGGCCTGGCGAATCAGCGATTCCAGCACCTTTAATTGTTGCTGAACACTGTCCTTGGGCATGACCTCCCATTTGTCGGGAAACATCGGCAGGTCTTCCTGGCGCCATTTCTTCCAAGCGGGGTTATAGCGTGCAGGTTCTGCCGGTTCCAGCAGGTGGCCGATGCACCAGCTAACGGTGGCAGCATTTTCGCCAGTGCCACAGCGTATCCAGCCCTGGCCTTTCTGGTGAGGGCCAGGGAGGGCAGCGGCGATGGCGCGGCCGAGACTTGGTTTTTCGGCGATGTACAGGTGCATGGGGTTTGGGTGTTTTGGAATCGGGATGGGAATGTGGCGCTTTGGCTTTATGGTGTCAAGGCTCTCGGGTGTGTCCTGTATGTGTAGTAGACTGAGGGTGTTGGTGGAGGCGGCTGTGAAGATGGCTTTCCCAAAAGACGCCGTGAACCCATCCATGGGGGCTTGGTGCTGCCATCCTTGGCAACACACACTTTTGGGAAAGCCATCTCCACACCCGCTTCTGACCGTTCGCCATTCGCCCTCTTCCATCAGGGTTGAGCTGTAGGAGTCTCGAAACATGAAGATCCAGAATGCAATTGAAACCAAGCTGAACGACGCCTTCGATGCGCGTGTGCTTCAGGTGGAGAACGAGAGCCACAAGCACAGTGTGCCTCCTAATTCTGAAACTCATTTCAAGGTGACCCTGGTGTCGCCGGAATTTGAGGGGCAGATGAGGGTGCGGCGGCATCAGGCGATTTACAAGGTGCTTGCCGAGGAACTGGCGGGGCCGGTTCATGCGCTGGCGTTGCATCTATACTCACCGGAAGAATGGGAGGCGACGGGGCAGTCGGCGCCGGAATCTCCGAATTGTATGGGCGGGTCGAAGAAAGATCCGGCGATGGCGACGCGGACCGCACAGGGAGAGGGTTCATGAGTCAGTTTTTCCAGATTCATCCGGAGACGCCACAGAAGCGTCTGATCAATCAGGCGGTGGATATTCTGCGTCGTGGCGGGGTGATCGTGTATCCCACGGATTCCGCCTATGCCATTGGTTGTCACCTCGGTGACAAGCAGGCGGCGGATCGGATCAAGCGGATTCGCCGTCTGGATGACAAGCACAACTTCACCTTGGTGTGCCGGGATCTTTCGGACATCGGGGTCTATGCCAAGGTGGACAACACCCAGTACCGGTTGCTGAAGAATTTCACGCCCGGGCCCTACACTTTCATTCTGGATGCCACCAGTGAAGTGCCCCGGCGGCTGCTTCATCCCAAACGCCGGTCAGTAGGCGTCCGTGTGCCGGACAATGCCATTGTTCAGGAGCTGTTGGGCGAGCTTGGTGAGCCCATCATGAGTAGCACTCTGATTCTGCCGGGCGAAACCGATCCGATGACAGACCCTTATGAAATCCGGGAAACCCTGGAGCATGAGCTGGATCTGATTATCGACGGGGGATTCTGCGGTATGGAAGCGACCACGGTCGTGGACTTTACCGGCGAGGCTCCGGTGGTTACCCGTGTTGGTAAGGGGGATCCGGCGCCTTTCGAGGTCTGATTCTCCTGATCCGTCTTTCCTTTATGCCCGGGCGTTCAGATTAAAGGCGTACGCCCGGCTATTCCCTGCAGCTTCGATTTGCTCGGCACTCACTGAGCGGCGCATGGTGTCGTAACGGTGCACGAGGTCCTGCAGGCCGTTGAATTGCTGGTTCTCGCTGATCAGTGTGTCCAATAGCGGGTTATTCACCCCGTACGCCTGATTCAGTTTGAGCGCATTGTCCATGAAATGCAGCGTTGGCTCGTTAACGCTGAGGCGATTGAACGCTTCCTTGAAGTTTTTGTTTACGTTCAGGTCTTTTTCAATCTGGATGCGTGTGTTGTCTGCGATTTTCCCTTCCACCGCAACGCTGCCATTCTCCGTTTTGCTCACGTTCAATGCGGTTGCCGGGTGCAGGTTGTATTCGGCAAGTTTGTGCCGCAGTGTTTCTCGAACGAAGGCAAGATCCTGCCCCACAGTTTGTTTGTAGTCGGTCATGGCCAGTCGGCGGGCTTTCAGCCGTGAGAGGTCAGACTGGTTGTTCTCCGAGGGTGTAAAACGGTCATCGCCAGGTGTCGGCTCGGTTTCCATGGCCTTTGCCTGTGCTTTGCCGGGCGCGGCTTCCGGCCCTGTTGAAGGCGTCTGGCGCCTTTCCATGGCCTGCTGGAACTGGGTGCTCGCCCGGATCAGAGATGTCAGTAGGGACATGGATGGGTTTCCTCCTTCGGTCAACCGGAGTGCGGTTTCCGAACAGTCAGCGTTGGGAATCACGAATGCTTGTCATCATGCTCTGCAGCTTTCAGGCCAACTCGATGAAGTCCCGGGCTGAGGGCTCCCTCCTTCCTTCATGTGTAAACGACTTTTCCCGGATCTGATCTGGGTCAGGAAATAATTGACGCATATCTATAAAGTTTGGCGACAGTTAGTTGTCATCACGAAACGTCAAAACAACGTCCTGGCCGCATGCCGCGCGGTCTCTGTGTCGGGTTACCATGAAAAAACAGTATTCCATCCGCTTTCTCTTACTTGCCGCTCTGGCGGCTGCCTTCTCCCTGGTGCTCGTGTTTACCGTAATCTACAGTGCAGACTCGCAGCGTGATCATCTTGAAGAGTTCAGCCACAAATACGTGGATGGACTGGCAAAATCCTATTTCGATGGGCTGAATACCATGATGGTCACCGGCACCATCGGTAACCGGGATGTGCTTCGGAAAAAGGTGATGGCGTCTGAAGACGTGCTGGACGTGCGGGTGATTCGCAGTGACCATTTGAACCGGATCTTCGGCAACGGCAACGCGTCGGAACAGAAGCGGGAACCTTTGGACAAGAAAGCGCTTGCCGGTGAGCGGGTGGAGTCCTATTCCAGCAATGAGGACGGGCGAGTCTACACACTGATCGAGCCCGTGATCGCGATGGAGAACTATCAGGGCGTCAACTGTCTTGGCTGTCATCAGGCCAGTGAGGGAGACGTTCTTGGAGCCATTCGGGTGGACTATTCCATGGCTGACAGCGATGCCCGTTTGCAGCAGCAACTGCTGACCAGTGGCGGTATTCAGGTAGCCATCTTTGCTGCGGTGTTTTTCCTGACCGCCGCCGCTTTGAGTCGACTGGTGTTTTCCCGTTTGCGGCGACTCCACGACCGCATGGACGAGATCTCCAGAAATTCTGACCTGACCATTGAGCTTGAGGTTACCCGCAACGACGAGATCGGTTCCGTGTCCCGGGCGTTCAACCGGATGATGGCGAAGATACGGGAGAGCATGAATACCGTCATGGACAACGCCGAACAGGTTGAGCAGGCGGCCAGAAGCATTGCGGGGAAGGCTGACACGACAGAGAGGGAAGTGCTTGCCCAGCGTGACAACACAGATCAGGTGGCCAGCGCCACTACCGAGATGGCCGCATCTGCGGTTCAGGTCCGGGAAAATGCCATTCATACCACCCGAAAATCCGCAGATACTGCGGAATCAGCGAGCAAGGGTGAGAGCCTTGCCCGGAATGCAGTAAAAAGCATCGAGGCATTGAACACCGAGGTCCAGAGTGGCGCAAAACGCATTGAGCAGCTGGATCAACGTACCAGCCAGATGTCGGATATGCTGGAGGTAATCTCCAATATCGCTGACCAGACCAACCTGCTGGCGCTCAATGCCGCCATCGAGGCGGCCCGTGCCGGAGAGCAGGGGCGCGGTTTTTCTGTGGTGGCCGATGAGGTGCGTGCGCTGGCGTCGAGAACCCAGGATTCAACGGAGGAAATCCGGAACACCATCAACGGACTGAAGGGAGAGGTTGTCGATTGTGTGGCCACCATGCGCCATGCCTCTGAGATGGCAGAGCATCAGGTTTCAGCCATTCTGACAGTAGAGTCTGAACTGCAAACCATTGCCTCTGCTGTGCGGGAGATCACCAACCTCAATCAGGAAATGGAGAGCGCTGCCAACGAGCAGAGCGATGTCTCCGAATCCATTAATCACAACGTGATTGAAATCAGTCGCTCGGCAGAGCAGACCTCCGGGGATGCCAAGGAGACAGCGAGAATTGCCGGAGACCTTCTGGCCATGGCCGAGAATCTCAGGAAAACCATCGAACAGTTCCGGCTGAATCAGGAAAGCCGCCTTTAGAACGGCGGCGTGGGTCTGGCGACAGGCTCAGCCCCGATGGTCGGAAACAAAGGGGTTGGTGGCTCGCTCCCGGCCAAAGGTGGACATTGGACCGTGTCCGGGAATGAACGCAACCTCGTCGCCGAGCGGGAACAGCTGTTCCCTGATAGAGCGAATCAGTGTTGCGTGGTCGCCCTTTGGAAAATCCGTGCGTCCGATCGAGCCATGGAACAGCACGTCACCTACCAGCGCCAGACCGGATTCCTTGTGGTAAAAAACCACATGTCCCGGTGTGTGGCCGGGGCAGTGAAGGACTTCCAGGGTCTGGTTACCCACGGTGACCTGCTGCCCATCTTCCAGCCAGCGATCCGGGGTGAAAACTTCCGGGGCCGGAAACCCGAACATCTGCGCCTGCTGGGGCAGGCCAACAATCCAGAAATTGTCTTCCTTCTGCGGCCCCTCAATGGGAATACCCAGCTCTTTGGACAGCTCCGCAGTTCCGCCGGCATGGTCAATGTGGGCATGGGTAAGCAGAATTTTTTCGACCGTCACGTCTTCCTCAGCCACAGCGGCGCGAATCTTCTCCAGATCCCCGCCCGGATCGACTACGGCTGCTCGGCGCGTCTTTTCGCACCAGATCAGTGAGCAGTTCTGCTGGAAAGGCGTGACCGGAATGATTCTGTAGTTCAGTGACATACCTGTTCTCAATCGCTGAAGAAATGGCTAGTGCCATCAGTTTACTGGAACATCCCGCGTAACAACGAACGCGCCCCGCAAATCGCCCTCGGAGAAGCCGGTCGCCTTGTCTTCAGGATAGAGTTCAGCCAGTTTTGCCTTCACCTCCGGGGCGATGGACTTACCGTGACAGCCAAGGCAAAGTTTCTGTGTCGGGATGGCGCTCATATATTGGAACGCCGGCTGTCCGGACGCTTCGGAGACCTGCCAGACCTCCACCGGTTTTCCGTTCTTTACCGGCTGTCTGTCCATGGCCAGCAGCTGGATCTCCTGCCAGTCGGTCGGGGTGTTTTCCGGGTTCCGGACTTTCAGACTGGTCCGACTGATTACCCAGCCGCCGCTGCTGTTGTTGCTGGCGATTTCCGGTGCCACAGTCTTGCAAACACCAATACCGTTTGTGAGGCCGCCTTCTTTGATGGCCGCCTGGAGCGCCTGCTTCAGTGAGCCGCCGAAGCTTTTCACCAGGGAACGTGCTTCGGCAACCATTGCTTTCGGGCTATCTGCTTGGGGTTGCGCGAGAAGTGGCATGGAAAGCAAGGAGCATAGCAAGGCTGTTGTGATGGTCGGTTTGGTCATTGAATCTCTCCCGGGCTTCTTGGCTTTGGAATAAGTATATAACAAAAGAATAATCTCAAATTGAGCCAGGACAGATTCCGGTAGAGCCGATGAATGATTACCACGCCAGCCAGATAACGTGGCGGGCACCCTTGCCGGGTCGCAAGGCCCTCACAGTAACGGGCTCAACAGAAAATCCTGCCCGTCGCAGCCTCTCTGTGAAGGAATGCTCCTGGCCGGCAGACCAGTAGGCAAGGATGCCATCTGGTCGCAGGGCGTTCTGGGCGGCCGCAATGCCATCCGGTGAGTAGATCCAGTTGTTTTCTTTGCGGGTGAGGCCTTCCGGGCCGTTGTCGACATCGAGAAGGATGGCATCCCATTCGCCGTCGCTGTTTCTGAGTAATTCGGCCACATCACCAATGTGAACCTGCGCTCTCGGGTCGTTCAGCGGGTTGCCCGCCGCAGAGCCCAGCGGCCCGCGATTCCAGGCTTCTACTTCGGGAACCAGCTCGGCTACCGTCACCTGCGCATCGTCGCCCAGAGCGGCCAGCGCTGCTGCCAGCGTGAACCCCATGCCCAGGCCGCCGATAAGAACCCGGGGAGCAGGCTGATCGGCAATCCGTTCGCACGCCAGGGTGGCAAGAGCATCCTCCGAGCCGTGGATTCGGCTGTTCATCAATTCTCCGGTGGTGCCGGCAATTTTGATGGAAAATTCATCATTTCGCTGTAAAAGACGTAATCGGGTTCCCTTGCCGGGGATCGTTGCGGTTCCGATTTCGGTAAAGCGGGCCATTGAGAAGTCCTGATGTCGGTAAGGAGGGGCAGTTTAGCTCGCCTGGAGCCAGGTTGAATATCACGGACCGAGAATCGGGGTTATAGAGAGGTGGTACCCCCGGCAGGTTCCACACTAATATCTAATTTGGACTCAGAATGTCTCATCTGGTAACTAAGCTACTGTATTAAAATAAAAAATATTGCTATATGAGTTTTTGATGGTATCGTTTATGGACACATTTACCCATCTTGCGACAGGTTCTTTGAGGGGTGAGATGATGGGTAGATTGAAGTGTGGAGCTAAACGATGCCAAAAAAAGTTCCTGAAATGGGGCCTGCCCAAGTTCGCAACCTCCGCCATGGGGTAGTGAAAAAGGACAGTAAAACTCGAAAAGCCGGAGAACCTTGTGTTGCTTATCACAGGGTGGGTGGGGTAGACGGTCTAGTTTTGCAATGTCGTCCGCCAGCGGCCGGACAGGAAATTGGCTCTCGCTCTTGGCTTCTGGTTACGACGGTGGGCCTCCGTCGTCGCGAGATTGGCCTGGGAGGCTATCCCGATGTGAGCCTAGGAGAGGCGCGAGAGCAGGCCCGCCAGAAAAAGGAGGAAATCCGCAATGGCGTGGATCCTGTTGAACAGAATCAGGAGCGAAAGGCCAGAGCCCGTGAGCGCCAACGGAAACAAGTCACCTTTGGTGAGATCGCGGAGGAATATTACAAGATTAAAGAGGTGACTTTTCGCGGCAAGAATCCTCAAAGGCAGCGAAACCGGCTACGGAAGGGGATTGATCGATGTCTGGTGGAGATTGGTGATACCCGAATCGGCGACTTAACAGTTGAGGACGTAGTACGAGTTCTGAATCCGCTATGGACCACCCAAACACCAACGGCTACCAGAATTCGTCAGACTATTGCCCAAGTATGGAAGCTGGCGGCATCTCGCAACTTGGTTTCCGGGAAGAATCCTGCAGATTGGGACGACAATTTGGATGGCTGGCTGCCACCGGCAAAGCGTATCCACCACACTCGGCATAAACCTGCGATGCGGCATCATGACCTGCCCGAGTTTATGAAATTTCTGCTGGAGCGAGACACGACGCCCGCCCGTGCATTGGAATTTCAAATACTGACTATCGCCAGACCGACAGAGGTTCAATTTGCTGAATGGCCGGAAATCAATCTCGACGAGGGAACTTGGACGATTCCAGGCTCGAAAATGAAGAACAGGGGCCCGAATGAGCTGCACGTGGTGCCTTTGGTGCCACGGGCAATAGAAATCCTCCGGAGCATGCCTCGGTCCGGACGATACGTATTTCCGGGTTACAAAGAAAAAGTGCAGATCAGCGAGAACGCGCTGAACAACACTGTGAAGGCAATTCATCAAGAGTCTTTGAAGGCTGGCGGCAAAGGATTTATGGACCCTCGGTATAACAAGATCGCGTGTGCACACGGAATGAGAAGCTGCTTCAAAAATTTTGCCGCAGCTAAGACAGATTTTGATGATGTGGTCTCCGAGCTCAGTTTGGCGCACCTGGACAGCGATGAGACCCGCGCAGCTTATCTGAGCGAACAGATCTTGGATCGTCGCCTGCAACTGCTCAACGCCTACGCCAGGTATGCATACACAGGAAAGTTGCCACGGAAACGCCGGCACTAGGATTATTAACCATAATTCCTGAGTTTCTGCCGTTTTCTGGCAATTACACCAGACAACCGGCCCTTGTTACCGATTAACTTATTCAGTACCAATTAATCGGAATGAGGTACATAACGTGTTTTACAGCATCAAAGAAGTCAGTAAACGTTACGGCGTTTCTCCCAAGTCCATCTGGCGTTGGATTCGTGAAGGGCGATTTCCGAAACCGGTCAAACTCGCCCCCAAGACTGCCCGGTGGCGAGAGGCTGACCTGCAAGCCTATGAGGAGGGCCTGGACAGTTAATCGTCCGGATATTCGACGGCAGAAACATATCGGTTAATGGCGGGTTCTGTTTGTTTCGAACCCGCCACACAGTATCGCCCTTTGCATTGCATCATGGTTCCGCTGGCCCTTGGTAGACCTGTTCTTTCGGAACAGCGGGTGTGTAGGCGGGAAGCAAGTACGCTGTTTCTTCTCCCTCTCAGCTCGACGCTGCAGTGCCAGTTTCTCTCGTTCAATCTCGTCCTGACGTAATTGCTGCTTGAGTTGGCGTAATACCGCTTTGGCGTTCGATGCGTTGCGAAGCTGGCGGGCTAAATTCCTGCATGCCTCCACGTTGCCTGCTCTGGCACCCCTGGCGAGTGCCAGAAGGTGAGGGAGGTTCCTGGGTTCCAATATGCCGGTTTTCATGCGCTCGTTCCTCAGGTTTTATTGTTGGTTGACCTTCAGCAACATTGATTAATCGACGCTTCAAAGCCTAATGGAGGATGATGGCTATAAACCTTTTGAAATGTGATCAAATGTGGCAGCGTCTGAATTCCAGGGTTTTGTCGCCACTGTATCGAGGAGCATATGAAGAGCAGAGTCAGGGTTACACTTCCGCCACTCGATGTGTTCTTCCTGCCGCACGTGTCTGATTTTCTGCGAATCGCGCTCGGCGACTCAGGTTCGTTTCCCCGGTTGATAAAGACAATGGCGAATGCTGCCGGGGTTGATGCACCGCATCTGAACACGTTAAAGAAAGCTGAACAGAAGCCAGTAACACTCAGCACCGCGATGAAAATTAAACGCGTCTGGCACGCAAGTATTCCCGACGAGCAATTCCTGGAATCGATCGAAGCTGCAGTGGAGCCCTGGAACGGCCTCCAACTGAAGAACAATGGCTCCTCGTGGGTAGTTGCACTGGCGGGTGCTGACAAGTCGAAAATTGGCTCAGCCCTCAAAGGATCCGGAGTTGCCAGCTTCCTTGAGCAGCGGATGGCCCAAGAGAAGGCTTTTCTCGACTGGGTCAAACAGGAGACCAGCCGACAGCCGAATAAACAGCATGACCCCGCCGTCTGGATTCGACGGGGTCAAGAGTTCTTGAGGGAGCACACCCTGGTGGATCCGGAACTCATCTCCTTGATCGCCGAGATCGACCACACAGCCAGAAATCCAGAAAGCTTAGAGTGGCGTCGGGGGAAGTGCATACTGCGAGTGGTTAACCACCAACTGCGAGTTGATTTCTACTACACACTGCTCTGTGAGTTAGCTTTGGATGTGGCTGAGTATCTTGCAGCGCATGGGGTGTATGAGGCGCACAAACAACAGTTGGTCGATCATGGGTTTGTGGGAGATATTGCCCCCCAGTCATCGTCCATGGGAACTCTGTCGGAACAGGACAGACCGTTAATTCGGCTATTTGAGGTCTGGAAGCATCGATTGTCTGCGCTTAATGGTTGCGACTTTAGCTACAGACGAATGGCCAGCTACCTGCTGTTGCCTGGTGACTCGGCTGGAGAGGAGTTTGTTTCTCCTGCAGGGTACACACTGGCAATGCTCAAGTATCGCAAACTGAAACGATGGCGGAGTGGCACTATTCCCGATTTATCGGATTTGGAAACATTCATCGCCAGGCTCTGTGCCGGCCACGACTCAGACCATTATCTGGCGTGGATGAAAGCCCAGGCTGCGCTGGCATGGGGGCGATTGATCGATGAAGAAGAAGCGACCCTTTCCTCAATTTTCAGTGCGCATCCAGACCTTCAACGTTTCAACGCGATCGGGTTCTACAGCAAATACTGGAGCCACTATCAGAAACAGGCCGCCGACATTTCAGCGGCCTGATCTTGCACAGCTACTTACCCTTGGAAGGGGCGTTACCTCGGCCTCCTCCAGATGGCCGGCCGGTTGTGCTTGGCCAGTTGCCGCCCGGATGACCGTTGGAGGGACGAGAGCTACCTTTACCTTTTGACATGGGAATCTACTCCAGTTCTTGAGTGCGTTTTAAGGGTTCTCATCGTTAGGCACTACTGTTTAGTCAGATGCCAACCCGTTTGGTACGGGCATTCATATACCCGCAAATGAATGTGACTCTCACGGCCAATGATTTCTGCCCGAGCCACTGCTCCTTTCTTGGTTGAATAAAGTTCCTTGGTACCTCCAGAGCCATCGGTGCAGAACTCGCAGGGCTTACTCGGCGTGTATCGGTGCTTGGGGGTTAGATGCCAGTGCTGGCATCGCTGGCATTGGTAATATGTGAAGTCCTGACCGTAGAACAAGCTCGCGTGGTCGGAAGAACTCCACGCTTCATATTCAGATTCGTAAGCTGCCAGTGGTTCACCAGTTCGTTTGCTGATGCAACTGTCGAATGTCAGTTTCATTGGGTACTCCAGTTCAGATTGTGGTTTCGTATATTTCAGGCAATGAGTTCTCTCATTGCCTGTTTACGATCATCGGAAATCTGAACCTGGGCCGGGAGGGGGCTCGGCCTGTGAAATTTTCCCAAGAACCCCACCCGAACAGTCGGACGATCGTTTATCGACGATTTCGTGACCTCGTTTTCGTCACTCGCGAAACCACTCGCCGCCCTCCGCGTGTCCGGTCTTGGACCAGGCCCAGGTGACCGAACCAATGCCGGTCTTTCCCGAGAGCCTTAATCATGAGTCGCATGGCACGGGTGTAATCAGCCATGGTCGACGGAGCGAAGCCCTCATTGTCGAACCAGGCGTACTTGAGGTACTCCATGTGCTTAAGCTTAATCTGGTTGCAGTACCGAACCGCCGGAAACTGGGCCTCAATAGCATCAGCCATCGTCTGAATGCGTCTTACTGTGCGGCTTTTGGTCGACGTAGAGGCCTCTTCGTGCCATTTGATATTCTTTGTAATGTCCCGAATATTCATCAGTAGCCCCCGATGTAAGAAGAGGCTACCTGAGGACGCCCATGTCCCAGGAGACGAGCGACCTTTTCACGGGCGATGCGATCCAATACCCGATCCCCGATAGGGCCGCGGAGTGGGCTGGGTCCACGCACGATTTCTTCGTAAGCGTCCTGCGCAAATCCACTGCGCAGTTCCCGGATGGTAGGGATCCCGCATCGCTTGAGGATTCTCCTGCAGCGCCCCAGCTCCCGTCGGTAAAAGCTGATGACGTTGTCTGTTTTCGACAAAATGCATTTGGAGCCTGCCGGCCGAACGGAGATAGCGAATTCAAGTGCCTCGCGCTGAAACTCGCCGGCTTTGATTGTCCGGCTGCGGCAACGTCGGCCCCCTTTCGTTCCTTCAAGGATAGCGGCGGTCCCGGTTGCAGCTACCTCTCGCATCATACGGTCTAGGTCCTGCAGAATGGCCTCATTCGCTCTCATGCCCCAGGCACGTGTTAGCAGAACCACGGCAGCTCCGCGCTCATTGCCGGACGCGATCATAAGATCTGCTGCCGTTTTTGTATCCGCGATATCAGCCTGAATCTGGGTTTTGCGGACATTGGATCTGGCCACGCCCAGCGCTTTGCGAGCGGACAAGTACAGCTTTTCATCTCGACGCATCGCGTACAGACAGGTGTTCACTGTCGAGATAAGATTATGTGCATATGACACTGAAATCGTCGTGTCACGCTTACCATCCGCCCACTCGTAGGCATCATACAGGCGGTGACGCAGGTAGCTGCCATAAGCCTCCACCAGCTGCAGATCGATATACCGAGCATCCCGGATACCATGCCGCCGGCAGAATGCGACGAAGAGCCGGATGCGAATTCCGTGAGTTCGGCGCGTCGCGAAATGGTCGTGCTGACCAAAGAGCGCTGCCAGTGCCCTCTTAATGGCGTACAAAAGTTGTTTGCCGTAGCCAAAATTGCGCTTCTGGCTGCGCGGCGTCTTACGTTTCCGTTTCATTGCAAAATTACCTGTTCTTGATGGTTTGAGATTAGTTGCAGCTGTTGCGAGGCAAACCCTGCGGCTGTCGGGGCAGAGCCTGGTCCCCTCGCTGACACTCCACCCCGTCGCCGCAGTCAGATACAAAACCATGGGGAAATCTCCTCCGGTCGTTGGGAGTGTCGTTCGTGCCGCTGCAGGCACCGTGTTTGTCCATTGCGAACCGTGGCTAACGAATCAGCGAATGCTGTTCGTTGGGGTAGCGGAGCCGTCACGGGGTCAGCGTGACGATGCAAAAGATGGGTGCCTGATACGGATCAGGCTTGGGGGCGAACAGGTCGAATCGAGCATGCCGGTGGTGACGCACCGGGGGAACGATTCCGCTCGAATCTGGTTTTAGTCAGGGTCTTCGACGAGTTCTAGTCCGAGGATCGGCTTGGAGGCATTGGAAATACTGGGGGTCCCAGTTCCAGGTCAATGCATCTCTCTAACGTTCGGTGGTCGCTCGCAGAGATGCGGAGCCCAGAAGGGCGGTTGGATTAGCGAACCTGCAGTCCGCTTGGACGCTCGTTTTGAGCTGTTTGGATCGGGTCTTGCCCCGAGGGATACCGGTCGATAATCGACGGTGAGACACTTGCTTTTTATTTAACCAGACTAGCTATCTGGCCGGGCAATTGATGCTCGGGTTGAGCTTTTATTATCGAAATCGCGAATGGACTTGTCTACTCGCGTAAACGCAGAATTAGTGCAATAAGACCAATATGATGCCTGCTACCATGCGGCATTATGTGGGGTGCGAATACAGTCCGGGATTGTTTACTGGCCTCTCAGTAGACTCCAAGTGTACTTAGGAGCGACAACTTGGGAAGAGCAAAAAGGAAACTCGTCCCGAAAGTCCATTACAGGTACATTTGGAGGACACTATGGGGCACCTGGGAGAAGTTTGAGCATCACCGGTGCACATCTTTTGCCGAGAAATCGTTCAGGCAGGATTTCTAAGTCCAAACTCCGTGTTCGAGCCGGCCGATGATATCGAGCAGCTGTTGTGCTCGCTCGGAGGTATCAATGTAGTTGATTGGCACCTCGTTACCGATTGCTGGAAGAGGTTTTGAAAGCCACTTTTCCGCCATCTCCTGATCGCCTTCGAAAAGCTCGGTAGCGTTGGAGATGACTTGAGCCCGAAGCCATTCAAGGTCAGCTTTTAGCTTGGCCATGTGAACCCTCGTCCTTCAGCCAGTCCGTTACTCTCACGATTTTATTCTGGTGAAAGGGGATAGTGAACCCTTGGAAATTTCCAATGAAGCAAGCAGTATTGATGACTGGTCAAATTCGCAGGCTAACTACTGGTGACCGGAAGTTGGCTTAACATCCTATGGATGGGTTTAAGTGTTGGGAGAGGAAATGATTGATCTGCTGGAATCCTGGATTGATGAGATCAATGAGGCCCACAAAAGCGACCGCCACCCCTGTTCAGTTTTGCAGCATCAGTTTGGAGGCTATTATCGCCCAGAGCTGCTCCGCTCATCCTATTTCGTGGTCGTGAACGCTCTCCCCATGCCAAAGATGCCGGAGCTCAGAGAAGCAGGGTTGGGTGACTTTATAGATAACGAGGACCACTTCGGTGGTATCACCTACAAAGATACTTACTACCTTTTGCCAGAGGCAGCCAGAGATGTTGGTATCCACTTTCACGAACTTGTGCACGTAATCCAATGGCGAACGCTCGGCGCGCGAAACTTTATACAGCGCTATATGGAAGAAATACGAAGATTTGGGTACAGCGAAAAGGCACCGCTTGAGGGGATGGCGTATGGTCTGCAGAAAATGTTCGAAAAGGGAGTAGTGCCCTTTGATGTGGAGAAAAAAGTAGTCGCGACCCTCTGATGAAAAGCGAGGGTTCCAGAATAATAAAGAGATGGATCTGAAACGATATGCCCTTCCTTTCACTCCTTGACGACCGAGCCAAACCCAAAGGTTCTCGTGACCCACTAGGCTTCGAGTTGGTTTGGACCCATTTCGGCAGAAAAGTGGTTGGTAACCTTACAACCATCACCAGCTCCGTTGAGAACTTCACCGTTGCGCTGCTGGGCTTTTATTGGGCACATCAGATCCGTGGGAATGCCGACAAAGACAGTCGCGAGCGGCTAATCAGGGAGACGTTCCTTCGCTACGAGCAGCTTGCAGCCTATCTCCGCTACCAGTCCGGTAGCAAAGAAATCATGGGTATTACCCGCGTTCACAAAAATATGACAGCCCAGGTGGGGTCGTTAGCTATTAGCCTGAAGGCTCAAATTCTGAGCAATCAGGCAAGTTATGGCTTGTGGGGCTTGTACAGTTCGGCCCTGAAAGATTCCGGGCTAGCAGAAGGGAGCGATCGGAAGCTCACAGCGGAAGGGATGGACCTCGCTGCAACAATCGCACAGGGGCTGAACGCCAACGAATTCATTCAGCTGTTCCGGGTCGACGGTCAACTTTCCAGAGATCAATGTGAGCGCTTGGCTCCCCAATTTTGGCAGGCCATTCGTAAGGACGTTGTCCGAAAAAAACTCACTCATATACTACTTCGCGGTCGCCGGAATCAGAATGCCTCAGTTCAAGAGGATCTTTTCTCCGCGACCGAGAATCTCGCTAGGGCAGGCAAGCTAACCGGTGAGTTTCCCCAGAGTTTGAATGCAATTCAGACTGTGGCGTCACCTGAGTTGCAGAAGTGTCTGGAGGAGATCCAGCGAGTAGAGCGTGTGCTGGTCGCCGCTAACAACGTTTTCTATTACCTGCTCACACAGGATCATCGACCGGTCTCTTCAGTCGTAGAACAGCTTGAAAGCCAGGCTTATCAGTATGATCACCTGCCAGAGACACTGCCGCAAGGGATGACTCGCAGGAACTCGCTTTGTGAGATCAATGACAATCTGAGGGCTGGCAACCATTGGGGAGCAGTGAGAGCCGTCATCAAGTTAAATGCGGAGGTGATGAAAGCGAGGGGTGGCGCTCCATGGGTAACCTGTGACGGCGACATTCTCAACGTCAAAGTTAAGTCAGAAACGGCTGTTCTTCGGTCCCAGAGGGCTCTTCTGGGTGACTGGGACTACGATTACTTCCTGGGATCTTATTTTCGCATTGCCAAAGCGAACCTGGAGGGGCGTAATGGATAATGCGCAGATATCCCAATACCTTGAAGAACGGCTGGGAGGGCGCTTAGTAAAAGCCGCTGTCTTTACTACCTACACGTTCGATCCCGCATTTTTTGAGCTGGAAGTTGTTCCTCTTTTATTGCCAGAAAACAGCTCATTCTCGATCGATGAACGGGTGAAACAGTTCCAGGTGCGAGAATCCCTCAGGGAAGCCGAACTGCCGATTGATGTCTTTTACGATCAGAACATATTTCGTATTCAGGGTGAAAGCTCACCTGGAATGGAATACGGCTGTCACGGTGTTTCAGAAGGAAATCGCGCTTTCCACCCGAAGCTATCGTTCCTGCTTGTAGGTAACGGCGCTGGGGAAAGTGACTCCTTACTGATATCCGCCGGTTCCAATAACCTCACTAAGGCTGGTTGGTGGGATAACATTGAATGCCAGCACTGGGAGGAAATTTGCCAAAAGAATTGCGATGGAGAGTTTCTGCGGGTACTGAAACAGGATCTTGAATACCTGCAAGGCAAGCAGGTAGTCCAGTCGGGCAATGGTGCTGTTTCTGAAATTCAGAGATTTTTGGCTAACTGCGTAGCGGATCCTGAAGCACAACCAGTCCACTACTTCGGATTGTCCAGTACAACGCGGTTTCTGGATTTTCTATCCGCAGAGACCAGCCAGCTTAAAAAGCCCGTTGAACTGGAGATTATCTCGCCATTTTTCGCTGACGACTCCAGGAATAATCTTCATGAGGCGTTTCAGGATCTGGGCGTGAGTAATGTGCGCCTATTGTTGCCGCGTGATGATAAGCAAGAGGCGCTCTGCAACATCGATTATCTGGCCCATATTGATAGGTTGGAGAACGTCTCCTGGTCCGATTGGGTTAAAACAACATCAGACCCATTGGGAGTAGGAAAAGAGCCTCATAGGGAACTGCACGCCAAGATTTTCAATTTCATTGGCGCTGATCGGGCTTTCACCTTTGTTGGCTCAGTGAATTTCACGTACAAAGCGCTCAATGAGAATGTTGAAGCCGGTTTTCTGGTAGATACAGATCCAGAGTCGCTGCTGGAGACGATCTCCGACGATTTGCCGGAGGTTAGCCAACGATCACTCGAACCAGCCCCGGGCGAGATTGACGGCGAAGAGCAGGGCATCATGCCGCAGATCTCCCTCACGTTTGATTGGCTGACCAAAATCCTGCGTGGGAGAGTGGACTCTGAAAGCCCGATCGAAATTGATTTAATCGGCCCTGACGGGGTAGATAGCACGGCAGTGAAGGGCTGGCCTCTCGGCAACTGTTTGAGCGACTACACTGGCGACACGGAAGCTCTGGAGAAGGCGCTAGCCAACGGCTCCCTGATCCTCGTGTCTGGACGAGTTTGTGATTCCGGTGAACTAATCGCCCCGCACCGTGTTTTGCTTCAGCAAACACACTGGTCGCACAAACCACAACCCGAGCTCGCGACACTGTCTCCTCAACAGATCCTGGCTATTTATGCCGGAATGTCTCCCGAACGCCGTCAGCTGCTGCTGACGGACGCACGGGTTAAGAGACTGTTTGAACTGGGCGAGCGAGGGGAAACCAGCCTGATCGAAGAGGCACCGCTGGAGAACGAGTTCTTTTCCGAATATGCCGAACTGTTCCACGCATTTCGCATGCTGAGGCGTGACCTCAGCAACGAGCAATCCTCACCGAAGAAACAGGATTACTACCTCACCGGCACCGGCGTGGATAGCCTACCAACATTAGTAGGCCGGGCTGCAGCTGCACTCGAACCCGCGCAGGAGAGTGATCAGCCGCTCCATCCGGTCAGTGCGTATCTGTTATTACTCAGTGCCAAGGAAGTCTATCGATCAGCCGAATTTGCAGGTCGCCCCTATGTCACAGAGCAGTTGGAGTTTATCGAAACGCTTCTTCAACAGATACGCGAGAGCAAATTGATCAAGCTTTCCAGTGAGCGTGAGGATGATCGAGACCGGTTCTTCGATTGGTTTGAGGCTCAATTTCTGCAGCAGTACCGGATCGAAAGAGCGGAGGGTAGCGCATGAAACCTTACCCTATTCTCGACCTAGACTCTGCACGCCATATTCTTGATTTCAGTGGTGGTAGGGATGAGCTCAAATCGCTCGGCGAGGTCCAGCTCCGTGGCGCGGTGGCTCTCTACAACATGATCAACACCGAGAATATCGGGTTAGGTTATCTCGCCGATGAAGTCGGAATGGGAAAAACCTACATAGCGCTCGGAGTTGTTGCGCTGATGCGGTATTTCAACCCGGCCCTGCGGGTTCTTTATATTTGCCCGAGTGCTAATGTTCAGGATAAATGGCTGCGGGAACATGCCAGCTTTATCGACAGGAACGTCTGTACTGCTAGCTACCGAGTGCGTACTCCGGAGGGCAAGCCGGCTGCCCCTGTGGCCAAATGCGATAGCCTGGAAGACCTCATCCGCACAGCAGCCTCCGGCTTCTATGCTGACTTTTTCGTTCGCAATGGGAGTTTCAGCTTTGGCTTAAAAAAGGCTGCCGATGAATACGATGAGGAAGCAATCAGAAGCTGGAACGAGCAGCGCAAGAAACTGCAGAGAATGTTACCGGCATTTTCGGTCCCAAGTGGTGATCCCACTCATCGTGGAGTAAAAGACGAGTTCGCCCGGGCACTGAATTACGTGCTGCCCACCTTCGACCTGGTGGTTATCGACGAGAGCCACAATTTCAAACACAACTTCGAGAGCAGCGACCGAAACCGCGTACTTTCTCAGGTCTTGGGGTTCTATCAAAACCAAAACGCTGAGGACAAACCTTTTCAGCGTCGCGTACGCAATGCCTTGCTGCTCTCAGCCACGCCTTACGACCGCAACCTGGAACAGCTACGAAACCAACTTGCTCTGGTTGGGAAGGACGGCCTACTGAGGAACGCCCAGTCTGTAACGGACAAAGCAGAGATTGCCCGGTTCATGGTGCGCCGCCTCAACCGTTTGAAAATCGGCGACCGGGAATACACCCGCAATATGTACCGTGCGGAGTGGCGCGATGGGCAAAAGGCAGCGATTGAACTGGAAACGGATGAACAGAAGCTGGTCACCGCCCTGGTTCAGAAGAAAGTCGGCGATGCACTTGGCCATAAGCATGGCTCTCCGTCCTTCCAAATGGGCATGCTCGCATCTTTCGAGAGCTATGGTGAAACCACTCGCTCCCCCCGGGTGGAGTTCGATAGCGAAGACCCCGATGACAGGGGACGCGATGCGCAGGACCGGAACGTGGTTGGCGCTATTGTCGACAGCTATGTAAATGCAAACCTCGGGCGGTCACTGCCACACCCTAAAATGGACACAGTTGCAAAGCAGTTGGCCAATGCGGTTTTTAAGGAGAACCGCAAACAGCTTGTATTCGTGCGTCGGGTGAAAAGCGTCAAAGAACTCAAGCAGAAACTCGATGAATGCTATGACGATTGGCTGATCAATTACCTGAATTTCCGCCTGCAAGGTCGCCCGAAAGCACTGAGTTCTATGCAAGGCGTGATCAGCGAATACAGTGAAATCAGCCGATTCAGGGACGAGCGCATAGATGAAGGCCTCGCCGAGGAGGGCAGCACTGGAGAGGCCGAACTCCGGCAGCCACCGAAGAACGACAACCTCTTCAACTGGTTCTTCCGAGGCGATGCGCCAAAGCCTCAAAAACAGAAGAACTGGGGAGATCTTTTAACGCCGGATCAGGTGAGGCAAAGCGTTTCCCAACCCACGCGCCTCGCTAGCCCTCTGTTAGAGGTGAATTGGGCAAAGCTCATCTGCTTTTTTAGCGGTGTGGATCTACGCCAAGTTATCGAGCAATGTTTGGCCGCTGCAACCGAAACATCCCTTGCTGATCTTGGAAGGGTTCAGGCGCAGGAGTACCTGCGGAAATTCAGGCTGTCGCAATTGTTCTTCCTTGATGCCTGGGTCAACCAGCTCGGACATTTTGCTTTTTCTCCACTTCGAGATCACCTACAAGCTTCTCTCAGTCATCAGAAGGTGCAGGAAGACGCTGTTCCCCTTAGCCCCCAGGACGTTCGAGAGCAGCTCTGCTTACCAACACTGTTCTCTGAGCTAGAGGCTAGCGATGAGCTGAGGGGGCAAATCCAGCCAAGTTTAGGAAAGGTGCTTCGTCGGCTGACTGAAACGGCAGCTTTCACTAACCCTGAGGACATCCAAGCGCTTCTGAGGACCGTCGATATCCACACAGCACTTATATCGACGGTAATTCGCACGGGCCACGGCATGATTGATCTGTACGTGTCGCGTCTGAGGCAGGGAGAGGGAGATCTCAATACCAGCGTCCTCATTGGCTGGATTAAAGATTTCGTTGCGGAGTTAACTCGACAGTCCCAAGTACCCGGGTTCTCAACCTATCGTGAGCTAAAAGGGCTGGCGGATGAGCTGCCGGCAATATTGAAAGCCAACCTTCCTGGCATTTTCGACCTGGGTACCAACGAATATCGCCGCTATCTGAGTAATCAGCTTAACCCGATCGCCCCGGTCATTGGTGCCACGGGCGAGACCAATGCGCCGGGACAGCGCTCAGCCCAGGCCCGCAAGTTTCGTATGCCAGGGTATCCATTGGTACTTGTAAGCACGAACGTGTTTCAGGAAGGGGAAGACCTGCACCTGTTCTGTGACAGCGTTGTCCACTACGGCGTATCAGGCTCGCCAGTGAGCATCGAGCAGAAGAACGGCCGGGTTGACCGTGTTGGCTCACTGGCACAGCGGCGGCTCACTTGTGAAGGCTTCAGTGATCCGGAAGAGGATGACTTAATACAGGTTAGTTTCCCTCATGTGAAGGAGAGCATTGAGCGCGTTCAGATTCGTCGACTCTCGGAAAGCATCAATCGTTACATGGCCTCGCTCCATGAGATCGGAAACACCGTCGCTTCAGACAGGGGGGAGATTGCCGAATCCGAAATCGCCGATCGCACCCGAATAGAGCCCCAGATAAGAGATTTTCTGGAAAGTCCTTTTGATCCGGCAGATCCAAGATCTGATATGGGACACCTAAGTTTTCTCAAACAGCAGATCAGGGAGACCCAAAAGCAAGTGCAGGCGAACGTCGATCAGGCGAAGCAGCTGATTGGCTCAGCGCTCGGTGTAGGTGAGCGCGGTCGCTGGCCATTGAGCGTTAACCTGAAGGTCAGCGACCTGGTGGGACAGGTATCGGATATGGCGGAAGTCCGGCTGACGACAGCCAGGGCATCTGGAGAAATCCTTGCCCGAGTCGTGGTCGATCACCAGGACGGTCGTGGAACCCAAGTCCAGATAGGATCCCATGCTGAACTGGCGACGTTGATGCACCAGCAGTCCTGGACGACGCTCCATAGAACCTTTGCTTACCAAACTGCTAGGAACGTTTGGCGATTGGCATACGATGCTGAAATGCTGGTGGGGGATGAGATCGTAACGGTCGAGAGGGATATGACGGCGCTCCTTGATCGGTTTCATGAAAGACACGACCCGAAGCAATACCGACCGCCAGGCTCTGTCGTTTCTCAACTCCTCGAACGACTTCGGCAAGACCAAGAAATTCAAGTCGGTCAACAGGCCCTGAAGGTAAATGTGGTCGATTCCGGGAAAACGATCGGTCTCCAGTTTTGGTTCAAAGAGGGCGAGTTGCAGCGATCTCAGACAGTTTTCCTGTCGGAGTGCGACGGGCAGTGTATTTTCATCAGCCCCTCAGTGCCTTCGGACGTTGTGAGGATACTGGCTGTTGAGAAAATTGTAGAGCTTACATGGGAGCGAAATCGCTCTACCGACGTGGTCGAGTTCATGATGAATGACCACCAGGAGATTGTCGGCCGCTGCGTGCATCCGGTTGATAGCCTGCATTGGCGGGAATTCATCTACTGTGCTCATGTGCTGGCGGTGGAGAGTGACCGGCTGGAGTATTTGGTCTGCGAAGAAGATCGGTTCTAAACGTTGGTAAAACTGCGGTTGAATGGTATGCCGCATGTATCTGCCCGCTTGGATTCTAGCCCCAGATCAAGCAGTATTGATGCCATCTGTCTATAATAGCGCACCCTACCTATATGTTTTGAATAGTGGTTTATCAGGCGCTTGAATTGCTTGTCTGGATCTGAAGTCTGAGACAACTGCTCCACGTCTACCAGTGGGGCTAACAGGTTAATTTGCTATCAGAGATTCTGAACACAAGGAGCCCCCATGCTGGGACTGAAGCTACGCGAAGAATTTACCGGCCGCCGCCTTAGCGGGACGATGATCAGTTTTACAAACAGGCGCGGCACGGGCGCGTTGGACCGGACAGCGAAAGAATTTCTGGATATTACATACCCGTCTGTTGATCTGCTGAAAACGGTTGAAGCCATACAGCCTGGTCAGGCTCGCCCAGTGGTCATTATTGGTGCCCGCGGGCAGGGTAAATCCCATCTTATGGCTGCCGTCTCTCATATGCTGAAGGATCCTGATGCGGGTGAAGCCTGGTGCCGAGATTGGGCTGCTGCCACCAAAAATGAAGCGTTAAAGCAGATCAAGCTCCGAAGCAATATGCACGTGATAGCTCAGAGTATGGAGCTACACCAGTACAAATTTCTGTGGGATCTGCTGTTCGATCAGCATCCCAACGGGAAAGTAGCGCAGGGAATCTGGGAACATCAGGGTAGCCAGAAAACTGAGGTGCCAGGGTACGACATCGTTCTAAAAATGTTCCAGGAGCAGCCCACAATGCTGATCCTGGACGAGTTTCAGACATGGTATGAAGGCCTGACGAATAGCAAACAGTATCCATGGCGTACGTGGGCATTCAATTTTATTCAGATTCTTTCCCAGATTGCCGAGAACAATCCGGACCTATTGAGTCTCGTTGTATCAGTCCGGGATGGCGCGTCTGATGCCGCTCAGCAAATTTATCGCGTTAATCCCATTCGTGTGGATTTCAAAGGGCCACAGGCCAAAAAAGACCGACAGCGGCTATTGCTCTACCGTATTTTTGAGAATCGCTTGAATGTGCAGGCGGGCGATATTAAGTCGTTGATCCAACCTCATTTTGGTGAGTTTCTCCGCTTGAACCATGTTTCGGGATCAGAGCACGATTCCAAGCTGCAGGAGTTCATCGAGGCATGGCCATATTCCCCCGAGCTAATGCAGCTACTTGATGATCAGGTGCTTATTGCGACCGATGCTCAGGACACAAGGGATCTGATTCGTTATCTGGTCGACGTCTTCAAGACAGCTGGAGAGAAAAGTCCTGTCATAACCGCCGCTGACTTCTCGATAACGGATGAAAAAAGTGTCGTCGCTTCGCTGCTGGACTCGGTAGCTAACGCAATGCATCGAGACCTTCGGGACAAAGCCCTGCGAAACAAGGAAGCCGTTGAACAGGCCCTTCGTGCAGGAGGTCAAACTGTCCCACATTTGGAGGAAGTCCTCAGTTCTCTGTGGCTGCGGTCTCTTTCACTTGAGACCCAAGCCGGAGCAGAGGCACACGTACTTCAGGTCGATATCACCCGAAACCAGCCGATAGACGACAATCAGTTCCAGGCTGAGTTGGCGTTGATTGAAGAGAATAGTTTCAATATTCATCGAAAAGGCAGCCGACTGGTTTTCCTCAACGAAGAAAACCCCCAAGCGAAGTTGATGGCGCACGCCAAGAATGACCGACTCTTCGAGAACGGATCGGATCTCGACCACCTTGCCGATGAGATTCGCTATGTTCTCTCTGGAGCGGATGGCATCTCCCAGGGGAATAGGGTCATTGTTCTTAAACGTAACTGGGATAAGGACCCGTGGTCTGAAGTCGACGAACGTGACCATCCACAAAACTGGGACAACCGGATACCTGTTGTGGTTGTTCCAAATCCGGGTGTTACCGATGCCGAACTAGGGAGATGGCTGAAAGAGTTCATCAGCAAGCACCGTAATACGGTTAGATTCCTTCTGCCGAAGAAGGGCTCCGAACACGTCTTCTACGACAAGGCGCTGATGGTGCTTGCCCGAGCGGTTTTCCTGGCGGATCAGTGGAAGAAAGGCGATGCAGCCTATTCTGCGTTGCACCTGAAGTATCAAAAGGAGCTTAGAGACCAGCTGAAGATCCGTTTTGACCGCTTTTCGATTCTCGATCAGTGGAATTTCGGCCAACCGGAACGATGTGTGTTCCTGAGTACCAGTCACAATACCGATGGCAGTCATATCCTCCCGGCTATCGAGGAAATCACCCGCAGGGAACTGTTTATCCCTGAGGATTTGGAGACATTGGTTGCCGATGCTGCAACCACCAATCGCTCAGTCGGCGAACTTCTGGATCAGCTCAAAGAGCCCATGGGTGGTGGGGAACATTGTATCCCCTGGCTGGGAGAAATAGAGGCAAAAGAATTGATTACTCGGGTTTGCGCACAAGGCAAAGTGGCCATCAATCTGCTCGGAAGAGAAATGATGGAGCGCAATCCCGGTGAAACTGAGGAGGATGCGTGGCGTCGTATGCGAGGTCGCCTTGGTACAGGCCGTCAGCTTGACGATACAACCGTGCATCTACCGGGTTCGACGGTAAGTAGTGGCGGGGCGACTCCCCAGCCCAATCCACCGGGTGGGATACAAGAGCCTCCAGCTCCCGGCAACCCGGTACCTACACCGCCTGAACCGTCGCCACTGCCAGGCGGTGGGCTTTTTGGTGGTTCTGGTCGTCAACAGCGGCTGGAAACTCCGCCCACATCTGCCCTGAGCCTCCTTGGGAAGCTGGAGTCATGGGGTGTAAATGCTGGCACATCGTTGCACAACCTGAATTTGAACGTGGGCAATTTGACAGGTGCTCAATTGGAGAAGTTACTCAAAAATCTGCCTGATGGCCTTACCTATGGGCTTGAAGTCGACAAGGAAGAGCGAGAGTAAGCATGTCGTCCCAACAAGAAAAACTCATGGAAAGTAACGACCTTGATCAAATCTTCGGTCTGCCTGCGGCTGAAGCCTGGCAAGCTCTTTTTAAGCTTCTTTGGGATCGGTTCTCGTCGCCGTTACGGCCAGATATTGCGGACGCACAGACCACGGAGAGGGATAGAGCCTGCGCGAAGTTGGATAACCTTCTTTCGGGGAGTGCCTGGGAGCTATGGCAGAGTTATGAGGATACTGCACCAAGAACAAGTGAAGCACTGAAGCAATTCTGGTCAGAGCAAACCAAGGGCAAAGCCATACTGATTCTCGATGCATTATCGCTGAGAGAGCTCCCATGGCTTCTCGAACAGGCTGCAGAGCGAGGTTACAGTGTCCACAACCAGAGAGTCACTGGCTCAGAGGTGCCCGGTGATACAACGCCCTTTGCCAAGGCTCTTGGATTCGGACAGCGTTCCAACCTAGGAGTCTGCGCGGCAGAAGCTACATTCTGGCACAATAGATCAAAATTCTTCAGCAACAGGATGACTGATGGGAACCACTTTCCGCCCGTATTCGCCTGGCCAGGAACTGCTTCTTCCCCCGAGCCTGAACGAGTGGC
>NZ_JBSXNQ010000056.1:0-98682 GCF_056857715.1 Marinobacter sp. L-13 | reverse complement strand
CACTCGTTCAGGCTCGGGGGAAGAAGCAGTTCCTGGCCAGGCGAATACGGGCGGAAAGTGGTTCCCATCAGTCATCCTGTTGCTGAAGAATTTTGATCTATTGTGCCAGAATGTAGCTTCTGCCGCGCAGACTCCTAGGCGGTTCCATCCAGCTGCTGGATGGCAGCGGAGAGGTTGTTCCAGCGATGGTTCTGGTGAAAGGCAATCGGATAACGGTGGACCCTTGTGTGGTCGAGGATCCCAGGGACTGTGGCAGCAAGGACGATATCCTGGACACCGGCCAGACCTATACCCTGCGCCTGGAAAACCTGGCCAGCCTGACTTCGCCCGAAGCAGACCGGTTCAGTGAGGAAATCGCATTCACGCCCCGCGAGACAGGCCCAACGGTCGTACTTCAGCAGTCTGCTGTTGATTCCGGGCTGGCCGCAGGTATTGCTGAGCAAGACGTCACCCGATCAGTCCTGAACGGCCAGGTCATTAACGGCGTCACGCTCAACTCGGTGCTCCAGGGAGAAGCAGGCCCCTCCCAACAGACCGGCGATCTGTTTGCAGAGCTGGCTTATGCGCCGGCCTTCGAGGCTGATGAAGCGCTTCCGTTGCGTATCGCCCGGGGCAGCGTGCTGAACAGTACCAGTCTGGATGTTCTGGTGGGCGGCGAGGTTCCTGT
This sequence comes from Marinobacter sp. L-13, assembly GCF_056857715.1. Lineage (NCBI taxonomy): Bacteria > Pseudomonadati > Pseudomonadota > Gammaproteobacteria > Pseudomonadales > Marinobacteraceae > Marinobacter > Marinobacter sp. L-13. The sequence continues at coordinate 98,015 of NZ_JBSXNQ010000056.1, read as the reverse complement.
GCTGGACGCCGCGACCGGCCAACTTCAGACCACCGGCAACATCAAGGTCACCATGTTGTCAGACGCATCCGGCTACCTGAGCCCCAACCCCTACACCGATGACATTAACGCGCCCAGACATATCACGCTGTTTATGGATGTCGCCATGAACACCGAAAATGCCCAGCCCAACGCTGCACTCTCCCAGGATCTGATGGGGGTCGAGTTGCGGGGCATCGCGCTGGTGCAGGATGGCGTATTGACCATCGATGCCATCGGAATGGTGGAACCAAACCTTCTCGGCCAGGAGTACACCGACTCGACCATCGCGTTCCATCTTCAGGCGGCCACCGATGCCGATTCGGTTCTCGACGCCGAGCTACTCCGCGAGCTGGATAGCACAGCCCCCAGCCTGATCAGCTGGATGCCCGGACCGGACAACGCCATTCCGGATACGCGCCAGTCCATGCAGCGCCCCGGGGATCCGGTCATTCTGTTCTTTGATGAGCCGCTTGCCGCGGACTCCATTGATACCGGAATTTCACTGTTCGCGGATGGTGTTCCTGTTGAGACACTTGAGACACAACTGGACGGAACTGCCGTTATCGTGAATCCGGGCGATGGCCTGCGCCATGGCGTTGACTACGAAATCGTCATCGATGGTTTGACCGATCTGGCCGGCAACTCAGCCACCGTGGCACCGTTACAGTTTTCACTGGATGATATTGGCGGCTCCGCTGTAACCCGACGCCCTGCCCTGGCCCTGACCACCTATCCGGGCTACCCCTGCGAAACCGATCATAGTCTGCTGGATCTCTCCGCCGGCGTACTGGGACAGTGCTATTCCGATGGAGGTGTGGGTGACACTCTACCAGTCAGCACCATGCCGTCAGATCGTCCCATTACCGTTGTCTTCTCCAAGTCCATGGACCTGAATTCCATTATTCAGGGAGACACCTTCATCGTCGAGAAAGTGAGGCAGGAACCCAATGGTTCGGTCACGGTTGTGGAAAGCAACGTACCTGGCCGGCTTGAAAAGAATCTCCAGCGGATCCGGTTCTACCCGGACCAGCCCTGGGAAGCCGACGCACACTATCGGTACACCCTGAAGTCATCGGAGGATGCAGGAAGCTGCTCGACTGGAAGCTACACCTCAGTTTGCGATTCCGATGGCCTGGCACTGAAAACCGACCTGCTTGAAGGGCTTGATGACGGAGGTGGCAACAACGGACCGGACGACATGGTGATCTATTTCACCGGAACCGAGCCTCTGGACAGCGTTTTCACGCCTCTGCGAAACCTGCCAGTTCGCGACACCAATGCCAACTTCATTGTGGACTGTGACTCCAACACTAACCCGGACTGTCTTGAGCCGTTTGACCACCAGGGCAGCGACGCTGAGGGCTGGGCCGCTTCAGCCAATTCAACGAAACTGAGGGTCCGCAATAACGAAGCATCAGCCTCTCCGCCCGTGATTGTAGCCAGTACCGCCGATGCGCGGGTTGGCTGCGAGACCGGCGAGCGTTGCCCAAAAGATAAGTTCATCTACCAGACCTACGCCCTCAACACGGAAGTTATTGGCCCTGGCGTTTATGAACCAACCGGTGATGAGGGGATTCTGGTGAACCTGTATCCCACGCAGTTGGCGACCACATCGATCAGTGTGTTCACAGAGCTTAGGGTTTTTGGATTTATCCCACTCCAGGAGGAGTCCATTACCAATACCCAGGTCCTCCGCATGCGCTATGCCAAGGACGACCCGGCGTGTTCCGGCCCGGGCTGCAGCCGCTCTGGCCTGATACCCGGGGTAATAACCGAGGGTGAAAATGGCCAGCCGGTCTTCAAAACCCGGGCCGAATTGATGCTCGATGCGCCCGATATGGAAATCCCGCTGGGAGGCCGCCACGACCTGTACGGTCGGGAGTTTGTGCTTGAACTGGAGGGCAACATCACCTTCTTCGATGACGGCCGGATGCAGATTGAGCAACGCAACTCAAACCTGGTCGACATTAATGTCCGGGCGCGGGCGCTTGGAGTGCCTGGCGGCGAAATCGTGACGATTGATCTGCCCCTGCAAATCCCCGAACAGGGCGTTTACCTCAACTTCATATCCAACCCGGTCAAAGAGATCCCGACAGAGCATTAAAAATGCTCTGAAACCATTGCAAAGGGCCAGCCTTCGGGTTGGCCCTTTTTGCACAGGGTACAAACGGTGGTTATTTCCCCATCCAAGCCATTTACTGCTAATCTGGTTGCAGATTGAAACTGCTATAGCAAAACAACAACCCTTCAGGAGAGCCCCTTCATGGAAAACGGCACCCACTATCGTACCTGTCACCTTTGCGAGGCCATGTGCGGTGTCGCGATCGAAATGAAGGACGGCCGGATTGCTTCCATCAAGGGCGATGAGAATGATCCGCTCAGCCGGGGGCATATCTGTCCGAAGGCGGTTGCGCTTCAGGATCTGCACGAAGATCCGGACCGCCTGAAAAAGCCCATACGCAAAACCGGGACCGGCTGGCAGGAAATGGAGTGGGCAGAGGCGTTTGACCTGGTCGCCGAAAAGCTCCACCAGACCCGCCAGGACCACGGCCACAACAGCATCGGCGTTTACCTCGGCAACCCGAACGTACACAACCATGGTTCCCTGGTTGCCACCATGCCATTGCTGCGAGCCATCGGAACCCAGAACCGGTTTTCAGCAACGTCCAACGATCAGCTGCCTCACATGCTCGCCAGTCTCGAGATGTTCGGGCACCAGGTTCTTTTCCCCATTCCCGATATCGATCACACGGATCTGTTTATCTGCATTGGCGCCAATCCCATGGCGTCCAATGGCAGCCTGATGACGGTTCCGGACTTCCGCGGGCGACTCAAGGCCCTGAAGCAGCGCGGCGGCAGAATGGTTGTGGTGGACCCCCGCCGCACCGAGACCGCAAAGCTGGCCGACGAATTCCACTTCGTCCGGCCCGGAAGCGATGCCCTGCTGATGATGGGCATGGTGCATACATTGTTTGAAGAAAAGCTGGTGGATCCCGGTCCGGCGGAATGGCTGGTGAAAGACGCAGACCTTCTGCGCCTGGCGGCTCTCAGCTTCACCCCGGAAGCGGTCAGCGCACACACCGGTATTTCCGCGGAGGACATTCGCGCCCTCACCCGACAGCTCGCCACCACGCGAAAGGCGGCTCTTTACACGCGCATGGGGACAAGCACCCAGACCTTTGGCGGTGTGGCAACCTGGCTGGCCTATTGCCTCAACATCCTGACCGGGAAACTGGACCTGCCCGGCGGCGTTCTGTTCTCGCAGCCGGCGATTGATCTGGTAGAGCTTGGTGCCATGGCCGGTCAGAAGGGTCACTTCGGCAAGCGCCACAGCCGCGTGAAGGGGCTGCCTGAATTCGGCGGAGAATACCCGGCCAGCACCATGGCCGATGAGATGTTAACCCCTGGCGATGGGCAGATCAGGGCTTTTGTCACCGTTGCCGGCAATCCCGTTCTCTCCAGCCCCAACGGCCGACGTCTGGAGGAAGCCCTGGGCGGCCTCGACTTCATGGTCTCGGTGGATTATTACCTCAACGAAACAACCCGGCATGCGGATATCATCCTGCCCCCGACCGCGGCGCTGGAACGCAGCCACTACGATCTGATTTTCAGCATGTTTGCGGTGCGCAATTTCGCCAAATACAGCGAAGCACTGTTCGATGCCGGCCCGGGAGCCCGCCATGACTGGCAGATTCTACTGGAGCTGGCCCATCGGTTGGAAAAGCTCCGGAAAGGTGGGCAACTGGCCCTTCGGGCGGAACTCGGCTGGCGCGCCTTCAAGCAGATTGGGCCAGACCCGATTCTTGATCTGCTCTTGCGATCCGGCCCCTATGGCGCTGATGCCGGGCGTGCGCGGGGCTTGCTGCAGCCTGCGGTCGATCTGGTGATGGATATCCTGCCGAAACGACATCCGCTTCGTGGACTGGCCAAGCTCAGCCCCCTGAACCGCCACTGGCAGGAGCTACCGAAAGGGCTTTCCCTGAGTGCCCTGAAGGACAACCCGAACGGCGTCGATCTGGGCCCTCTCCAGCCGTCCCTGCCTGAACGCCTGTTTACCCGCGATGGCAAGATCAACCTTGCGCCAAGGCGCTACCTGGACGACCTTGGCAGGCTGCATGAGGCCCTGGCTGCACCGGCCGGCGAGTCTCTGCAACTGATTGGCCGGCGCCACGTCCGGAGCAACAACTCGTGGATGCACAACAGTCAGCGGCTGGTTAAGGGCAAGGACCGGTGCACCCTGATGATTCATCCCAAAGACGCCAGCCGCCTGGGTTTGCAGGCCGCTGACTCGGCAGAAATATCTTCGGAATCCAGGCAGATAGTCTTGCCGGTTGAAATTACCGAGGATGTCATGCCCGGCGTGGTATCCATTCCCCATGGCTGGGGCCATGACCGCGACGGCACTGGCCAGTCAGTGGCGGCTGCCCATGCCGGTGCCAGCATCAACGACTTGCTCAGCGACGGTCGAATTGATCCGCTCTCTGGCACTTCCGTATTGAATGGACAGTCCGTTGCTGTCAAAGTCTGGCGCCCGGAGCGCCAACGCAAACGGGCCTGATTCATAAGAGGAGCTGAAAATGCCCCAGTGGCTGCAGTGGAGTCTGATTATTGCTGGTCTCATCGCCATCGTTCTGCTGGCGGTCTTCATCCGGCGTCAGATGGGGTTGCTTTCGGAAAATCGCAAACGGCAGGCCAAAGCCGAGGCGTTCCAGACCAACCGCAGACAAGACATGATCCGCAGTGTTCATGTTATTGCGATGGCGGTTGAAGAGGATCAGATCGAATACTCGGAAGCCTGCCTCAGACTCAAGGGCCTGCTCGATCACATTGCTCCGGAGTTGCTGGAGCAATCACCTTTCGGTGTATTCCAGAAAGTGCATGACCAGTTGCAGCACATGCCCACGCACCGGGCACGGCAAGCAACTGAGACAAAGTTCGTGGACAAGATGGACAAGGAACGTTTCGAAGTGGAACAGAAGCATGCCGATGCGATTCGCCGGGCCGCAACCGCTATCCGACACCACTCCTTTTCAGGTTAGAGTCAGCTATTCAAGCATCCAGGGAACTGGTCAGACCTTATTTTTGTAACATTTTGTAACTACTCGGTCGACAAAAAGAATAATTTAGCTCATGAAATCAAAAGGTTCTGACGCGGTGAAAAACTGACACGACGATCATTCCTTCCAGGTTACAACTGTTGACTTTTCTTTTTTCCATCAGGGTCTAAATTAGAAGCAAGGGGGCACCGATCATCTGCGGCAGGTGCCACCTAACGTTGTTTTCTCCTGATAAGTTTGGACGACTCTGCAATAAAGCGGGTGAGCTTGCCGGCCTCTGAGCCGGCTTTTTTTGAATCAAAATATGGGGATGTAGACCTTACTGACTCATCATACCGGCCATTGCCATAACGCTATCTTTATTGTGAACCAGTTCATCGAACTGTTCCTCAACCTGCCCTCGATCAAGACCCAACTCATCGAAGACTGCCTGATCAACCTCTTCACCAGCGCCGAGAGCTACACCTCGTGCCGTTAGCAACTGCCGGCCGAGCCAGAGCAAACGGGCGTACACGCTGTTCGATCCACTGTAGAAGCGATTCTTTTGATAACGGATTGCCAGTGTGACCTCGTCGGGCATGCCCCAGTTCTCCATGAGCTGGGCTGCAATCTGCTCTCGGGTAATGCCAAGTAAATAGTGTTCAGTAACCGAGGAATCAATATCAGGATTCACTTCCAGCGAACGGCATACCAGCTTAAAATGTGGCGGAAACACTTGCGCCAGAACCAGGTGGCCAAAGTTGTGGAGAAGGCCTCCCAGATAGGCAAGACCAAAGACAGGACGCTCTCCGCGGGGCATCATGCTGGCCAAAATACCGGCGGACTGGGCTTGCCAGATAGCCTGCTGCCAGTAATCCACATAACCTTCGGGATGATCCTGAGGCTGCTTTAATGCCCGCCCCAACGAAAGGCCCATGGCCAGGTTCATGACAAGGTCGAATCCGAGAACTCGGGACACCGCATCATGCACTGATTTTACCTGGCCGGCGGCGGCATAGAACGAAGACGACGCCCAACTGACCACCTGCGCTGCCAAGCTTGGATCGCTCTCGACGATATCAACGAGGTCCCCCATAACAGCATTGGGATTTACTCGTAAATGGATGATTCTCTGCGCGGTTTCAGGCAGTGGTGGTAACTCAAGCGTATCTTCAAGTCTCTGCTGTATTCTTAAACCGGTGAATTTTTTGATGGCCGAATGGAATTGATCCCGATCTCTGTCTTGGTCATCATAATTAACCGAAATGGATTCCAGGGCGACTGCAAGAGAGTGTCGATCGGCGTTGGCTGTCAGAGCCTGAAAGTCCTCTGCAGGCATGACCATCGCGAGATTCTGTTCGCCAAGCTCCAACGCAACCGCAGAAAGTTGATCCACACGCTCATCAACAAGCGTCGGCCAGCCGGTCAATGAAGGCAGTGCTGGAAGCGCTTTAAGGCCAGCCCGCTCTCTCACCCGCACTTGCTCGCGGCGCTTCATCAGACGCAGATCACGCCCGAGTTCCTTGTTCATCTGTTCTAAATCAATCAGATCGTCCTTGCGACAAATCACCTGAAGGTTACCTTGCTCATCAGTCAGCAAGACCATGCGTAACAGTTCTTTTCGGCTGGCGGTGCTGACATCCCTCAAGGATACACCCGCTGCGGTCTCACCCAGAGCCTGCTGAACTGCGACAGGTAATTCCATAAATTTCTCCCGAATATTGCTGTTTTCCGCCGGATAACCCGAACCCGAAAATCATACTGAACCCAGTATAGGGCAAAGAAATGACTCTGACGTTGACTGAACTCTATTTCCAGAGCGTTTTCATACGCTTTCAGTGAATAAACGGACGCCTTTACACATCGCCGTAACGGGTTCTCTCACCGAGCCATCGTCGCACCAGAGCGCGGACAGTCTCCGGATGAACCATCAATCCCGGTGCCATTTTCCGAACTGGCTCAATCCAGCCCTTGTCGCGTTCGAAGTCCGCCAGACGAAACTGCATCATACCGGTTTGCCGGGTACCCAATACTTCGCCCGGCCCCCGAATCTCCAGGTCTTTCTCGGCAATAAAGAAGCCATCCTGGCTGTCCCTGAGCGCCTGCAGCCGGGCCTTGCCATTGGCGGACAAAGGCGGGTGGTACATCAGGACACAGAAACTTGCCTGCTCGCCCCGGCCAACACGACCACGGAGTTGATGCAACTGGGCCAGCCCCAGGCGTTCCGGGTTTTCAATGATGATCAGCGACGCGTTGGGGACGTCCACCCCAACCTCAATCACCGTGGTCGCGACCAGCAGGTCCAGCTCGCCAACTTTGAACTGCTCCATCACCGCCGCCTTTTCCTGAGCCTTTAGCCGGCCATGCACCAGCCCCACTTTCAGGTCCGGCAATCGCTCGGCAAGCTCCTGGGCAGTCACCTCCGCGGCTTGACACTGCAGAGCCTCGGACTCCTCGATCAGAGTGCACACCCAATAGGCCTGTCGACCTTCCCTGCAGGCGCCCCGAACCCGTTCAATCACATCTTCCCTGCGGCTGTCGGGAATCACGATGGTTTCGATCGGCTTCCGTCCTGGAGGCAGTTCATCAATCACCGAGGTATCGAGATCGGCATAGGCGCTCATGGCAAGCGTACGGGGAATGGGTGTTGCGGTCATGATCAACTGGTGAGGTGCCAGTGAGCCACCGACACCCTTTTCCCGCAAGGCCAGCCTCTGGTGTACGCCGAAACGATGCTGTTCATCGACGATGACCAGGGCAAGACGATGGAACCTGACGTCGTCCTGAAACAGGGCATGGGTGCCGATCACCACGGCGGCATCCCCTGACTGGACCGCTTCCAGCGTTTCCGTCCGGGTCTTTCCTTTTACCTTCCCGGATAGCCACGCGAGACGGATGCCCAGAGGCTCCAGCCATGCCCGGAAATTCTGAAAATGCTGTTCGGCAAGGATTTCGGTGGGCGCCATCAGGGCTACTTGTGCACCGGCGCCAATAGCCTGCAACGCCGCCAATGCCGCGACGACGGTCTTGCCCGAGCCAACATCGCCCTGAACAAGCCGGAGCATCGGCAGTGGCTGGCTCAGGTCCTGACGGATGTCGGCCAGCACATGGCGCTGGGCACCGGTGAGTGCAAAGGGCAGGGAACCGAGGAAACGCTCGGGCAAATCCCCCGTGGGCAGGAGCGGGAGCGCTTCACGGGCCTGAATCTGTTCACGCACCTGGAGCAAGCTCAGCTGATGGGCCAGCAGTTCTTCCATCACCAGGCGCTGTTGCGCCGGATGGCGCCCTTCCATAAGCAGGTTGACCGGCGCGCTGGCTGGCGGGGAATGCACCAGCTGGACAGCTTCGGTGATTCCAGGCAGCTGATACTCGGCCAGCAGGTTTCCGGGCAACCAGTCACGGATCGGGAACCGGTCAAGATAGCCCAGAGCCTGCTGGCAGAGCGAGCGAACGCGTGGCTGCTGGATGCCCTCTGTCAGCGGGTAAACCGGGGTCAGGGTCGCATCACCTTCCGCCGGCATGGGCGGCGGATTGGTCTGGTACTCCGGGTGGTAGAACTCATAACCTGCGCGCCCGGGCCGGACTTCGCCAAAGCAGCGAACCCTGGCGCCCTCGCTAAACTGGTTTTTCTGGGCCGCGTTGAAATGAAAAAAGCGCATCACCAGAAACCCGCTGTTATCCCGGAGGGTTACTTGCAAACTGCGTCTGCGACCCATGATCAGGTCCGCTTTCATAACCTCCCCTTCCACCACGGCCACGTCACCGATGCGAAGACTTCCCATGGGTATTACCCGGGTTCTGTCTTCGTATCGGTGAGGCAGGTGAAACAGCAGGTCCTGCAGGGAGATAATACCCAGCTTGGCGAGCTTTTCTGCCAGGGCGTTTCCTACGCCCTTGAGCTGGGTGACCGGTATGTCATCCAGTGACGTCATAGTCAGGCTCAGGCGCTTTCGGCCACAACCGGTGTGTCTGTTTTCGCCTTTTCGATTACCCGGCACTGGCTGGCAGCCAGGGAAAGCACATCAATAGCCTTGGGCCGCGGGAACGTGACCCGCCAGGCCAGAGCCACCGTGCGGAACGGCACCGGGGGCGCAAACGGTCGAACGGCCAGAATGTCCTCGTGGTACTGCATGGCGGTGGCGGCCGAGAGCGGTAACACCGTAATACCCAGGCCGGAAGCGACCATATGGCGAATGGTTTCCAGAGAACTGCCTTCGGTCACCAGCGCCGGTGAGCCGTTGTTTGCCCGGTGGGTTACGGCTTCTACCAGGGGTGGGCAGGATTCCAGAACCTGATCCCGGAAACAGTGTCCGGGCCCGAGCAATAGCAATTGCTCCTTGGCCAGCTCGTCGGCAGTCAACTGCTCCTTGCTGGCCAGCGGATGTCCCGCGGGCAGCAACACAACGAACGGTTCGTCATAGAGCGGCAGGGTAACCACTTCCGGCTCCTCGAACGGCAGGGCAATAATAATGGCATCCAGCTCGGACTGCCGGAGCTTCTGCCTCAGGTTGGCGGTGTAGTTCTCTTCGATATAAAGCGGCATTTCCGGGGCCGCACGCCTCAATTCGGGGAGCAGGTGCGGGAACAGATAGGGACCGATGGTGTAGATCGCACCGACCTTCAGAGGCGAATTGAGCTGGTTCTTGCCATCCTGAGCCATGTCTTTGATCAGGCCGACCTGATCGAGCACCCGCTGGGCCTGCTCGATAATGCGCAGACCGGTTTCGGTCACGCGGATGCTGCTTTTGCTTCGCTCGAATAGAGGGATACCGAGCTCGTCTTCCAGCTTTTTCACAGCAACACTGAGCGTTGGCTGGCTGACATGGCAACGCTCTGCAGCCCGGCCAAAATGCCTTTCGCGGGCCAGCGTAACGACGTATCGTAACTCGGTGAGAGTCATGGTGAGCTCCGGTCAGATAGATGCGGGTCGAAGTTTCACGAATTTATGAGGTAAAGCATAAGGATTGAAATTGTCTATGGCAATCACTGAAAGTCGTAAGACGCCCCGAATTCTCGTTGCCGGTTGCGGCAAACTCGGTGGCGCCATTGCCAGCCGGCTGACAACCTCGGCCACCGTGTTTGGCCTGCGGCGAAATCCCGGGCTTGTTCCCGAGGGCGTTCACGGCATTGGCGCCGATCTGACCAGGCCTGAGACCCTGGCCCGCAAACTTCCTGCTGATCTCGATATCATCCTCTATTGCCTGACGCCCTCCAGCTACGACCAGCAGGGCTATCGCGATGCCTATGTGACTGGCCTGGAAAATTTGTTGGCGGCCGTCGGCAGTCAGTCTCTGAAGCACCTTTTCTTTGTGAGCAGCAGCAGTGTCTATTCACAGGATGACGACAGCTGGGTAGATGAATCCAGCTCCACAGAACCGGCCCGGTTCAGCGGCGAGCAGGTCCTGGCCGGTGAACAGACCGCATTGGAAAGCGGCCATCCGGCGACAATCATTCGATACAGCGGCATTTACGGGCCTTCACGGCGTCGTTTTCTCGAGGAGGTACAGGAGGGGCGCATGAATCCGGCGAAGCCAGCACCGTTCAGTAACCGGATTCACGAGGAGGATGCAGCGGAGGCGGCTGCCCACCTTGTGAAGCTGGCACTTTCGGGAGCGTCATTGGAGACCTGCTACCTTGCCAGCGATTGCGAGCCGGTAAGACTTGATGAGGTAGTAGATTGGGTGCGGCAGCATACGCCCTGCGCCGATCCGCAGCCTGATGCCCGGAAAGGTGGCCGGGCCGGGAGCAAACGCTGCAGCAACAAGCGACTGCTGGGCACCGGCTTCCAGTTCCGCTATCCAGATTTCCGTGCCGGCTACCGCGCCATGATTGACCAGGGATGAGCCTTCGGCATTAAAAAAGGCGGCCAAGGCCGCCTTTTCTCAATTCAGGTGTTTTCAGGTCTTAGCTGAGCACCATCACCGCTTCCATTTCAATGGGCACTCCCTTGGGCAGCGCCGCGACACCTACCGCCGCTCGGGCCGGATACGGTTCCTGGAAATAGGTGGCCATGATCTCGTTGACCGTGGCGAAATTGGCCAGGTCTGTCATGTAGATGTTCAGTTTTACAATGTCCTTCAGCTCGCCACCGGCGGCCTCGCAAACGGCCTTGAGGTTATCGAATACCTGCCGGGTCTTGGCAGAGAAATCGCCGGCGACAACTTCCATGGTTTCCGGCACCAGCGGAATCTGGCCAGACAGGTACACGGTATCCCCTGCCTTTACCGCCTGGGAGTATGTGCCGATTGCCTGGGGCGCATTCTCGGTCTGAATTACGGATTTGTTGGTCATGACCCTTGGTTTCCTCTCTTCCAAAACGCCAATCCTCGCCCTTGCGTGGCGCGCCTGTCAACCGGGCTTTGGTCGGGGTCAGTGCCGCACACGGCTGATGTGGGTAATCGCACGAATGTTGCGGATCCGGCGCATCACCCGGGCCAGGTGCCGGCGACCATTAACGTGTACCACGAGACTGACAACGCCAAAGCGTGCGTTCTGCTCTTCCACGTTAATGCGCTCGATGTTGCCGTCCGCCATGGCAACCGCACTGGCCATCTCGGCAATCACACCGCGCTGGCGCTCCAGCTCTACCCGGAGCTCCACGGAAAATTCGTCGGTAATGTCCTTGGCCCATTTAAGATGCGTGAGGCGAGCCCGCCCCTCATCGTCCTCGGGCAACCGGGAGCAGGTATCGGAATGAATCACCATACCTTTGCCGGAATCCATCACGCCAACCACCGGGTCTCCCGGAATCGGCTTGCAACAGCTGGCGAACCGAACCAGAAGGCCTTCCGTGCCCCGAATGGTCACCGGGCTATGATTGCCACCCTCGATATCCCTGGGAGCCTCGATGGCTTCGGCAACCTCCGAGCCGCTCGCGAGCTGACGAGCCACCAGATAGGCCATCCGGTTGCCGAGCCCGATGTCACTGATCAGATCATCAAAACTGTTCACCTGATTGTGGTTTACCACCGCTTGCTTCTGGGCGTCGCTGATTTCCGACAGTTTCGCACCAAACCCCTTCAGGGATTTCTTCAGCAGGGTGCGACCGAGCTCCAGCGATTCCGCGCGCTTCTGGCTCTTGAGCACATGCCGGATACTGCTCCGGGCCTTGCCGGTCACCACGAAACTGAGCCAGGCCGGGTTGGGGCGGGCGCCGGGCGCGGTGATGATTTCCACGGTCTGGCCACTCTGCAGAGGCTGGCTGAGAGAACCCAGGTTGCGGTTGATTCGACAAGCTACGGTGGCGTTGCCGATGTCCGTGTGGATGGCATAGGCAAAGTCCACCGGCGTCGCCCCGCTTGGCAACTCCATGATGCGGCCTTTCGGGGTGAAAACGTATATCTCGTCCGGGAACAGGTCTACCTTCACATGCTCGATAAACTCCATGGAGTCATCGGCCCGCTCCCGCATTTCCATCAGCCCCTTCACCCATCGGTCGACCCGGGCCTGGTTGGCGCTGGTCACGCTGCTGGGTTCATTCTTGTACATCCAGTGCGCCGCAATCCCGTTATTGGCGATATGCTCCATCTCCTCGGTACGGATCTGGATCTCGATGTTTACGTGCATCCCGAACAGAGTGGTGTGGATGGACTGGTAGCCATTGGCCTTGGGCATGGCTATGTAGTCCTTGAAGCGGCCCGGGAGGGGTTTGTAGAGGCTGTGTACGGCACCAAGGATCCGGTAGCAGTCGTCTTCGGTATCGGTGATGATCCGGAACGCGTAAACGTCCATGATTTCATGGAAGGATTTCTGCTTGAACTTCATCTTGTTGTAGATGCTGTTCAGGTGCTTTTCCCGGCCCAGAATCCGCCCCGGCAGGCCCCGCTCCTCTAACTTTTCCTGCAGTTTGCCACGAATATCCTCGATGATTTCGCGGTGGCTGCCCCTGAGCTTGTCCACCGCTTTTGATATGTACTTCGAACGCATCGGATACAGCGAGGTAAACCCCAGATCCTCGAGCTCGGTGCAGATCGAGTGCATGCCCAGACGGTTGGCGATCGGGGCGTAGATATCGAGGGTCTCGGTGGCAATGCGCTGGCGCTTCTCATAGGGCATGGGGCCCAGGGTTCGCATATTGTGAAGGCGGTCCGCCAGCTTCACCAGGATTACCCGAATATCTCTGGCCATGGCCAGAGTCATCTTCTGGAAGTTTTCAGCCTGGGCTTCCGCCCGGGACCGGAATTCGATCTGGGTGAGCTTGCTGACGCCATCCACCAGTTCCGCAACATCGTCGCCGAACTGCTCCGCCAGCGCATCCTTGGGAATGCCGGTGTCTTCGATCACATCGTGAAGCATCGCCGCCATCAGGCTCTGATGGTCCAGACGGAGATCGGCGAGAATGTGGGCGACAGCCAGGGGGTGCGTAATGTACCGGTCGCCGCTTTTACGCATCTGGCCCTCGTGGGCCTGCTCGGCATAATAATAGGCGCGTCGCACCTGATTGATGCGAGTGGTATCCAGATAGGAACTTAGCTCTCGAGCCAGTCCTTCAACCGTAGCCTCTGCCGACACCGCGCCTCCACGACTTCATGAAATTCAGGGACAAAAAAACCCGAATGCACGCATCCGGGTCCTTCCAGAGTCCTTCCAGCAACGCTCTATAGCTACACTATAAAACCGCGGGGACAGATTTCAATGCTTCTCGCTTGCGGACAGATACTTATATACCCGGGTCCGCAGCTGGATCACTCGTCGTCTTCTTCCTTGAGGAGATCACGAGTAATCTTGCCTTCGGCAATTTCGCGCAGAGCGATAACCGTGGGCTTATCATTTTCTTCAGCCACCATCGGCTCGGCACCCTTGGTAGCGAGCTGACGGGCACGCTTGGTTGCCAGCATTACCAGCTGGAAGCGGTTATCAACGTTTTCCAGACAATCTTCAACGGTAACTCGTGCCATAACTTCCCCGACTCATAAAATGACTGTTTCAGCAGACCGCACAGTTTACTGTGGCCGGTTCAATTTGTATACAGGAAAACCCCGTATCACGCCGGGCCGGACAATCCCGCCAGCAACGCTCGATGCCTTGGCTGCTGCACTTCCATGCGAAGGCGCTGGGCCCGGACAATCGCGAGCAGATCTCCGAGGGCGGCTTCGAAGTCGTCATTGACCACCAGAAAGTCGAACTCCACTGCGTGACGGCACTCTTCCTCAGCCTCGGCCAGGCGCCGCTCCACGACCTCCGGCGCATCGGTACCACGCCCGACCAGTCGCTCGCGCAGCACTTCCGGCGACGGCGGCACGATGAAAATACTGACACACTCGGGAATAAGCCGTCGCACCTGTGCGGCACCCTGCCAGTCGATCTCCAGGATCACATCCTGGCCTGTTGCCAGAGTTTCCCGAACCCATGCCTGGGAAGTGCCGTAGTAATTGCCGAAGACATCGGCGTGCTCCAAAAAGTCGCCCTCGCCAATCATCGCCTCGAACACGGTCCGGCTGACAAAGTGATAGTTCACCCCGTTCTGTTCGCCCTCCCGCATCGAGCGGGTCGTGTGCGAGACGGAAACACCGAGCTTCTCGTCATTGCGGAGCATTTCCGCCACAAGGCTGGTCTTGCCGGCACCGGATGGCGCGGAGATAACGTACAGAGTACCCTGCTCAACTGCCTGACTCATAACCCGAGAACTCCAAACCTGGACACGGCGGCCGCGTATTCCGGCCAGTAAAGCACGGAATTATACGGACTTTGGCAAAACACCGCACCCCACAAGGGCGTCAGCTGATACTATTTGCCTATCCACTGTTCAGCGACTGCAAGAACCCATGCGAACCACCATCGACATCACCGTTAAGCAGCCAGGCAAAGCCATCGACGCCCTGAGCGAGGCGGCCCCCGGGCTTTCGCGTCAAAAAATCAAGGACGCCATGACTAAAGGCGCCTGCTGGTGGACTCACAAAGGCAAACGCCTTCGGCTACGCCGTGCCACAAAGGAGCTGAAACCGGGTATCCGACTGCAGCTTTACTACGACGAGAAGGTGCTTGAGAGGAAACCGGAAAAGCCGATTCTCCTTGAGAATGCGGGGCGCTACACCGTCTGGTTCAAACCTCATGGACTTCTGGCCCAGGGCTCCCAGTGGGGCGACCACTGCAGTTTGCTTCGCCTGGCCGAAATCCAGCTTGAGCAACCATGCCACCTGATCCACAGGCTCGACGCCGACGCTGCCGGGCTGATGCTGATCGCCCATGATTCGAAAGCGGCCGGCGCCCTTTCCCAGTGTTTTTCGGGGCGGACCATGACCAAACACTACAAGGCGCGAGTGGCCGGCCTTATAGACGCTCGGGAGCAGCTCGTTGATGCGCCCGTCGAGGGCAAGGCGGCCGTCAGCCGTGTATCAACGCTCGAGCTGGACGAAACCGGGGAAACTTCGCTGTTGGAAATCAGTATCGAAACCGGACGAAAACACCAAATTCGCCGGCATCTGGCGGGCCTCGGCCATCCGATCATCGGTGATCGCCTTTACGGGCGACCGGCCGGCGTACCCTTGCAGCTTCTCGCCTTTTTCCTGGAATTCGACTGCCCCCTGAACAAGCGCAAGATGACGTTCGAACTGCCGGCGGAACTGAGCGACCTCACACTGAATTGACCACCGGCGTAGAGATCCGGCTTATTCCAGATTCTGGACCTGCTCTCGCATCTGTTCGATCAGAACCTTGAGATCCACTGCAGTACGGGTAACGCCGGCATCAATGCTCTTGCTGCTCAGGGTGTTGGCCTCTCGATTGAGCTCCTGCATGAGAAAATCCAGCCGCCGACCAATGGCATCTTCGCTTTTCAGAGTATCGGACACCTCACCGATATGGGCATCCAGCCGGTCCAGCTCCTCGGCCACATCGCTTTTCTGAGCCAGCATCACCATCTCCTGGGCAACCCGCTCGGCATCCAGTTCCACTTTGGCCTTTTCGAACCGATCTCGCAGCGCTTTCTCCTGCGCCTCGAGCAATTCCGGCATACGCTTACGGACATCGGCAACGAGATCACCCATGGTTTTCAGGCGATCTTCGAACAGTGGCCGCAGGCGCTCCCCCTCCCGCTCGCGCACCGATGCAAGTTCGGCCACGGTTTGCTCGAACAGTCCGACGGCAGCCTCTTTTGCAGGGCTATAATCCTGTTCCGGCACTGACAGCACGCCCGGCCACCTGAGTATGTCCAGGGCATTGATGTGGGCCGGATTATCCAGAATCCGGTTGATGTGGTTGGCCGCCTCATTCACCGCCTGGGCCATGTCTTCGCTGATCTCGAAACTTTGCGAGCCTTTCTCTGCCGACTGCAAGCGCATGGAGACATCCACCTTGCCCCGTTTCAGCTGCTTTCTCAGTTCCTCCCGGAACCGGTTCTCCAGCTCCCGGAACGCTTCCGGCAGGCGGAAGGAGGGTTCGAGATACCGGTGATTCACGGTCCGGATTTCACAGGTCAACGTTCCCCAGTCTCCCTGGACGTCCTTGCGGGCAAATGCAGTCATACTTCGGATCATGTCAGCTCCGCTTCGATAGTGTTGTATCGATGAAGTTTAACAGGCTCTTAACAGCAACGGCGAACCGGACAAAAGGCCAACCCCAACGTGATATACTGACCGGCCTTTTCGACAAACGTTCGCCCGGGACTCGCTCCCGGACATTCAAAACTGACTTCAGGAAAAACTATGCGTCCAAGCGGCAGAACGCCCGAACAACCCAGAGATGTTCGAATCACCCGCAACTACACCCGTCACGCCGAAGGCTCTGTGCTGGTGGAATTCGGGGACACAAAAGTCATCTGCACTGCCTCCGTCGAAAACAAGGTCCCTCCGTTTCTGAGGGGTGAAGGCAAGGGCTGGATCACCGCCGAATACGGCATGCTGCCCCGCTCTACCGGCAGCCGAATGGGCCGTGAAGCTGCCCGCGGCAAGCAGGGTGGCCGGACCGTCGAAATCCAGCGCCTGATTGGCCGTTCCCTGCGTGCAGCGGTGGATCTGACCGCTCTCGGTGAACACTCCATCACCATTGACTGCGATGTCATCCAGGCCGATGGCGGCACCCGCACCGCAGCCATCACCGGCGGCTGCGTGGCACTGGTTGATGCCCTGAACCACCTGGTTGCTGACAAGCGCCTCAAGAAATCTCCGCTCAAGCAGATGGTCGCCGCGCTTTCAGTCGGTGTTTACAAAGGCACCCCGGTGGTGGATCTGGACTACCCGGAAGACTCCGAAGCCGAAACCGACATGAACGTCATCATGACGGACCAGGGCGGTTTCATTGAGATTCAGGGGACTGCGGAAGGTGCACCGTTCGACCAGTCAGAACTGGACAGCATGCTGACTCTGGCCAAACAGGGTATTGAGCAGTTGTTTGAGATTCAGAAGGCGGCGCTGGAAGGCTGAATTCGAGTCTGGCGCCCGCGTGTCCGGAGGGGGGAACCTTTCCGGGACACGCTACTGTTCGAAAAACCTCACAAGCCCGGGGCGCCTGCGTGGCAACGCGTTCCCAGACTGTTGAGGGCCATGGATGGCCCGATTCAAGCGCACATGGATGTGCTTGTAGCGTGTCTGGGAAAGCGTTGCCGCGCAGGCGCCTTCCTCAGAGCTTAGAAGCCGATTTCGATGTCGTAATCCATGATCACGGGGGCGTGATCGGAGAAGCGGGTTGAGTCGTCAATCCAGCCATCTTCGATGGTCTTGCGGATTCCCGGTGTCAGCAGCTGGTAATCCACCCGGATGCCGGCATTCTTGCGGGAACCCTCGGCCTGCTCGGGCCACCAGGTGAACTGGTTGCTCTGCTTGTTGATCTCCCGGAAGCCGTCAACGCAGCCCATCTCATCGAACAGACGATCCAGCCAGGCACGCTCGTGGGGCAAGAAACCGGAGAAATCCAGTTTGTGGTACAGCGGGCTGGCGTCGGTTACGTGATGAGCAGTCTGCAGGTTGGCGCAGAAGATGAACTGACGGCGCTTACGGAGGGTCTTTTGCATGTGCAGACCGAAGGACTCCATGAATTCGTCCTTGTGGTCGAGAACCGTCAGGTCGTCCTCGCCAATCAGCTCGTCCTCACGACCCAGCGCACAGGGCGCCAATACGCAGGCAACCGAGACCTTGTCAAAATCGGCCTGAATGAACCGGCCTTCCCGATCGGCCTGTTCGTTGGCAAATCCATACATGATGGCCTTCGGGAAATGACGGGTGTATATGCCGACACCGCCATCTTCATTCTTTTCGCCATCAATAAAGTAGGCCTCGTAACCTTCCGGAATCAGGTTATAGTCCTCAATCTCATAGGCCCGCATGCGATGGTCCTGAACGCAGACCACGTCAGCGTCCTGCTCCGCCAGCCAGTCGAAAAAACCTTTTTCAACAGCCTGGGCGAGGCCATTGACGCTGATTGATACTACCCGCATACGTATTCCCTGATTCGGTTTGTGTGTATGATACCGTTTTTACGAGCTAATTAAAGATCAACACCCGCCAGAAGCCTTGTCATGCACGACTATCAGCAAAAATTTATCGAATTTGCCATCCGCCGGAATGTACTACGCTTTGGTGAGTTCACGCTCAAGTCAGGCCGAACCAGCCCCTACTTTTTCAATGCTGGACTTTTCAATACCGGGGACGACCTGCTTCAGTTAAGCAAGGCCTATGCCGCCGCGATCGCGCGCAGTGGCCTGGATTATGACATTATTTTCGGCCCTGCCTATAAGGGCATTCCGTTGGCCACGGTCACAGCAATGGCGCTGGCTACAGACGGTAACAGCAAACCCTTTGCGTTTAATCGTAAGGAAAAGAAAGATCATGGTGAGGGCGGCAACATTGTTGGCGCACCGTTGCAGGGCAAAGTACTGATTGTCGATGATGTGATCACCGCCGGTACCGCGATCCGGGAATCCATCGATATCATCCGGGCCACCGGGGCTGAACCTGCAGGCGTGCTGATTGCTCTGGATCGCCAGGAAAAAGGCAATGGCGAACTGTCTGCCATCCAGGAAGTGGAAAAGGAATTCGGTATTCCGGTCGTGAGCATTATTCGTCTCGAGCAGGTTTTGGACTATCTTAAAGCCAACCCGGAGTTTGCCGGGCATGCCGAAAAGGTAGCCAGTTATCGGGATCGTTACGGAGTCTGATTGATGGCCAATCGTCTGACCGCACTGTCTGTTAAAACAACGGCGCTGGCGCTTGCCCTGGGGTTTTCTGCCCAGGCGGCTGCCAATATGTACCGTTACACGGATGAGAACGGCCAGATCGTAATCAGCAGCACCATCCCCCAGGAAGCCACCAAGCGGGGCTATGACATCCTGAGCAACAATGGCCGCGTGATCGAAACCATTCCGCCGGCACCAACCGAAGAAGAAATTGCTGCCCGGGAAGCGGAAAAACAGCGCCAGAAGGAACTCGCAGAGCAGCGCGAGCAAGACCGCGCGCTGCTGAAACGCTTCAGCCATCCGGATCAGGCCGTGAAAGCCATGCACCGGAAAATCCGCGAGCTCGAGGGTCTTATCCAGCTCAAGCGCGGCAATATATCGGTGATATCGAGCCAGTTGGATAACGAACAGAGCCGGGCCGCCAACATGGAGCGGGCCGGTCGCGAGATTCCCGAGGGCACGCTGGACAAGATCCGGCGGCTGGAGGCCCAGATTCGCGACATTGAGCGGGAAATCACCTCACAAACCCAGGAAATCGAAGAACTGCGCAAGGCCTTCGAGGCCGACATAGAGCGCCTGGAAGAGGTTACCGGCGAGCCACGGACCTTACCGCTTGACCATACCGAAACCGAAAACTGATCCTTTTACTGGAAATGCCCAGCAGACTAAAAAGGCCACCGGTTTTACCCGGCGGCCTTTTGGTTTCACTCACCTATCGGTAATTCACTATCCGCGGCTCAGGCGGAAGCAGTACTCTTCTTGGCAGTGGAAGTGGTCTTGCGCGCAGTGGTCTTGCGTGCAGCCGTCTTCTTCGGCTCAACCGTTTTTTTCGCATCCTTCGCAGCGTCAGACACATCTTCCGCGGCTTCTGCAACTGCATCAGCGCCTTCGGCTGCTTCTTTTTCCAGCTTGGCGACCAGGTCACCAGCAAAGCTGCCAAAACGGCTGTTCAGGTTGCGCAGCTGATCGAACAGGCTATCGCTGTAGCCGTTGTAACGCTTGCGCAGGGTCTTCACGCTGTACTCGCGCGCTTCAGACTCGAGCTTCTCGGCGTAATCGAACGGCTTGGAAGCCAGCTTCTTCTGCTGCTCTTCAGCGGCGTTGATACCCTTGTCCACGATTTCCTGGAGCTGTTCCTGATAAGACTTGAGTTTACCCATGATAAATCCCCTTGGTTTCCTGAAAGTTCCAAGGCCCTGTCGAAACCAGTGCAACGAAGGCCTTACTTCAATCTCACCACCCAAGTTACGCCTTAAAATTAGAATGTTCATACTAAAAGCAGGAAGTGAACGAATAAGGGCTTTTACGGATTATTCACTTGATCCTGAAAACCCGGCTGGCATAATGCCGTGCTTTCACAGAAGCCCGTCTCCCCGTTTTATTCAGGCTCCATACGCTTAATCACCAAAGGCCTCGATCAGGCCCGTATGCGAGTAACCATGACCACCAGCAAAACCCGACAACCGCATTTCTTCATATTTCTTTTACCAGTGATTGCCGCCTCTTTCCTCCTTGCTGCCTGCCAGGAAGATTCCCGCGCCGTCAGCACCAGCTCTGACAGGGCCAGTGAAATCGCAGATTCGCGGCTGAACAAGGCGACCGACGGGCTCATGACCACACTTGGGCAGACTCGGGAAACCGGATATACAGCCACTGAGCCGAAGGAGTTGACATGGACAGCTCCACTGACCCGTGAGGACGGCTCGTCACTGGCACTTGGAGAGATTGCGGAATTCAGGGTCTACTATCGGTTCAGACACCAGGACAACTTCAAGGTTATCCACATTGAGAGTCCTGCAACCACAAGACTCTCTCTGGCGGAGATGGCGCCAGGCGCTTACGAGTTCGCCATCACCACCGTGGATATTCAGGGGTTGGAGAGCCGGCGCTCAACGCCGGTCAACGTCGATCTGATCTGACTGAGGTTTACCAGCGGAAAATCACCCAGCTAGGCACCAACATGTCGGACTCGGTTTCCCGGATCCAACCGCCGCCATCCGCCGGCACCAGGTAATACTCCGGTCCGACTTCCGGTACAACCTTGATTTCCATCAGCTGTCCGTTGACCCGGTATTCATAGAACACTTCCTGCTCACCCGGGCGAATAACAATCTCGGGGCCCTGGCTTGCAGGCTGGTAATCCGAGATCACCACTGGCTCGTCGGGAGTTGTCACCGGCGTCTCATCCAGAGCGCCTTCTTCCTGGGCCAGAGCAGCCAAAGGCAGACAGGCGAGCAACAAAGCCGGGCAGGCGATTCGTTTCATTTTCGTGATACCCTTTCGTCCATCGATTTCAGTACAGAGTTGCATAAGCCAACCCACGCTTCAATCAGATTCCGGACCTGTTTTGACATGACCAGCAAAAACACACCACCTGTGGTTCTTGTGGACGGATCGTCCTATCTTTTCCGTGCTTATCATGCACTTCCACCGCTCACCACAAGCAAGGATCATCCGACAGGAGCCATTAAAGGCGTGATCAGCATGCTCCGCCGCCTGGAGCAGGATTTTCCCGGGTCCAAGATGGTGGTGGTGTTCGACGCCAAGGGCAAAACCTTCCGGCACGATCTCTATGAAGAGTACAAGGCCAACCGACCTCCCATGCCGGAGGATCTCGCCTGCCAGATCGAGCCTATTCACGAGATCGTAAAGGCCATGGGGCTGCCGCTGCTAACGGTGACAGGCGTTGAGGCCGACGACGTGATCGGCACCCTTGCCAACGAAGCAACCAGCAAAGGCATCGATGTGGTGGTCTCCACCGGCGACAAGGACATGGCGCAGCTGGTCAGCGATCACGTTACGCTGATTAACACCATGACCGAGACCCGGATGGACCGGGACGGCGTGGTGGAGAAATTCGGCGTTACTCCGGAGCAGATTGTCGATTACCTGGCCCTGGTGGGCGATAAGGTGGACAACATCCCCGGCGTCAACAAGTGCGGACCGAAGACCGCGGTCAAATGGCTTCAGAGCTACGACAACCTGGACAACGTCATCGAACACGCCGACGATATCAAAGGCAAGATCGGTGAATACCTGCGGGACGCAACGGAGACCCTGCCCCTGAGCCGTGAACTGGCGACCATCCGCACCGACGTGGAACTGGATTTTGGCCTGGAAGACCTGAAACTCCGGGAGCAGGACGACCAGCAATTGCTTGAGCTGTTCAGGGAGTATGAATTCCGAAGCTGGATCGCCGAACTCGAAGAGGACGAAAGTTCCTCTTCCAGCAATGCCAGAGCCGGCGATGAAAACCCCAAACCGGAAACCGGCGAAAAAGACTACAGCATCATCACCGACCAGAAAGAACTGGATCAGTGGATGGAGCGCCTTGGGGCGGCGGAGCTGTTTGCCTTCGACACAGAGACCACCAGCCTTCGCTACATGGACGCCGAAATCGTCGGTGTGTCTTTCGCCATCGAACCCGGCGAGGCCGCCTATGTCCCCCTGGGGCACGATTATATGGGCGCTCCCGAGCAGCTGGACCGTGATCAGGTGCTGGACCAGCTTAAACCACTGCTGGAGAACCCCGGTCTGGCCAAGGTCGGCCAGAACCTGAAGTACGACAAGAACGTACTGGCCAACCACGGCATTACCCTGGAGGGCATTGCCGAAGACACCATGCTGGAATCCTACGTGCTGAATTCTGTCGCTACCCGGCACGACATGGACAGCCTTGCAATGTATTACCTGGGCGAGAAGACCATCAGCTTCGAATCCATTGCCGGCAAAGGCGCGAAACAGCTCACCTTCAACCAGATCGAACTGGAAAAGGCCGCACCCTATGCCGCCGAGGATGCGGACATTACCCTGCGCCTACACCAGACCTTGAGACCAAAACTGAAGGAAACCGGGAAGCTGGCCTCTGTCTACGAAGACATCGATTTGCCTCTGGTGCCGGTACTGTCGCGCATGGAGCAGCGCGGCACCCTGATCAGCGCCAGCACCCTGCGACAGCACAGCCAGGAACTGGCAGAGCGCATGGCGGAACTGGAAAAAGAAGCCCATGACGTGGCCGGCGAGACCTTCAACCTGGGTTCCACCAAGCAGCTGCAGGCGATTTTCTACGACAAGATGGGCCTGCCGGTGGTCAAGAAAACCCCCAAGGGCGCGCCATCAACGGCGGAACCGGTGCTGCAGGAACTCGCCCATGAACACGAGCTGCCGCGCCTGATCCTTGAGCACCGCAGCCTGAGCAAGCTGAAGTCTACGTACACCGACACCCTGCCGGAGCTGATTCACCATCGCACCGGCCGTGTGCACACTTCCTACCATCAAGCCGTCACCGCCACCGGTCGACTGTCGTCCT
Source organism: Marinobacter sp. L-13 (assembly GCF_056857715.1). Taxonomy (NCBI): domain Bacteria; kingdom Pseudomonadati; phylum Pseudomonadota; class Gammaproteobacteria; order Pseudomonadales; family Marinobacteraceae; genus Marinobacter; species Marinobacter sp. L-13. The sequence goes on along the minus strand of NZ_JBSXNQ010000056.1, from coordinate 74,542 downwards.
CCGAGCCCAACCTCCAGAATATCCCCATTCGCAGCGAGCAGGGCCGCCGAATACGGCAGGCGTTTATCGCACCCGAGGGTTACAAGCTGGTGGCTGCCGACTACTCCCAGATCGAGCTGAGGATCATGGCCCACCTCTCCGGGGACAAGGGACTGCTGAAAGCGTTTGAGAAGGGCGAAGACATTCACAAGGCAACGGCATCGGAAGTATTCGGGGTCAGCCTTGACGATGTGTCCTCAGACCAGCGTCGGAGCGCCAAGGCCATCAACTTCGGCCTGATCTACGGCATGTCCGCCTTTGGCCTTTCCCGGCAACTGGACGTTGAGCGCAAACTCGCCCAGCAATACATCGATCGTTATTTCGAACGCTATCCCGGCGTTCTTAAATACATGGACAACATCCGCAAACAGGCCCATGACGACGGTTTCGTGGAGACGCTCTTCGGCCGCCGCCTGTACCTGCCAGAGATAAACGCCCGCAACAAACAGCTGCAACAGGCTGCGGAGCGAACCGCTATCAACGCCCCGATGCAGGGTACTGCCGCGGATATCATCAAGCGGGCCATGGTGGATGTGGAGAACTGGCTGCTCAAAGAGCACGCCGATGAAGCTCGCATGACCATGCAGGTGCACGATGAACTGATTCTTGAGGTCAAAGAATCGGCACTCGACAAGATCCGATCAGGACTTGAGAAGCGCATGTCGGCAGCGGCCGAGCTGGACGTTCCCTTGCTGGTGGAAGCCGGCGTCGGCGACAACTGGGACGAAGCACACTGACACTCCCCAAAACAGGGCATGGACGCCCTTGCACGCACCGAAAACGCTCATACTTGCAAGCACTGAACCTGCCCTCAGCTTTCGCGGCTTGCCGCCAGGCCGCGGAGGTGCCAAGGCCGGCCGATTCTATCGCCTTTACGGCACGATATTCGCTACGATTCCAGAGTCGGCGCCGCCCCATCAGACACTCCGGGCTGCGCCATGTTGTGACACCCATCTCCGAGGCTCATACCATGACTTCTCTGGCATCTGAACGTAGCTGGCTGCTGGACCCCAGCGTGCTGAAACTGGTTCACCAGTGCCGCCGCCTGATTCACACGGAATTCGGCGTCAAACTGCACCTCACGGAAGAGCATCTGGAACAACAACTGGCCGATTACGCGCGGAAAACCCGCTCCAGTCAGCTGACTCGTGTTTGGGAGACCCTCAAAGAACGGGTTCCGCAGCTCAATATTGAGCCCGAGGAAGAAGATGACGGCCTCAAGCGTAACTACAGAGGCCAGGTCATTGCCGATGCTCCGCCCGCATCAGCGGAACAGGACGAGGAGGGACAGATCGACCCGCCACGGAAGAAAAAAGTCATCTACCGTGGCCAGGTGGTTGGCTGACCGGCCTTCAGCCGGCCAGATTCTCCGGATTTTAGAAGGACTTGCTTACTTCGAACGCAGCGCTCCAGGCGCTCAGATCGTACTCAGCAGCGTAAAGGCTTGGATCCTCGACACCAGGCGCCAGTTGCGCGATCTCGCTCGGGTTTTCATGCTGGTAATTCCGATCGTTGACTCGTGGATCGTCCGTGAACAAGAGCGTTCCAACCGCTACGTCGACCGTCCAGCCACTTTGGGCGTCAGCCCATTGGGCACCGAGAGTCAGCCAGTGACGATCACTGGAGGGAATTCGGGCGGTAACATACTGATTCACGGGCGACTCATCCCAGGCATATCCGGCTTTAAACGCCCATTCAGGCGAAGCCTGCCAGATAGCACCAGCGTTGATCTGCCAGCTGTTTTCCCATTGTTCGGTAACATGAGAAATCACAGCGCCTTCTTGCGGCGCACCACTAACGGCACCACCAGCTTCGGTGCTGACGATATCAAGCTCCTCGAATCGGCTCCAACGAGCGTAAGTTGCTCCAGCCAGAAGAGTAACGTTATCGGTAAGGCTGTGACGAAGCCCCAGGGTCGCGCTCTCAGGAATCGCAAGAGGCACCTTGATACTCTCTGAGGCGGACAGCGTCGGCCCCATCGGGTTGGACGGATTGGTTATGCCAGAGATTTCCAGGTCACCCTCCAGCTCGAGTTCCGTACCCGTCTGAAGCGTGAGGCCAATCTGAGTAGCGCTGGTCAGCTCATAAAGAAAGCCAACACGGAACGTCATGCCAACATCGTCACCCTCTGCATCCGCATAAGGCTCCTCAAGTGCAAGCGCCGCTGTCCCTACTTGAGCACTGATGTCCTGGTAGCGGCTCAAGCGTCCTTCCGCGTATAGGACATTCAAACCAACACCCATTGACAGGCCCTGGCCATTGTTAAGAGAAACCGAGGGCGTGAATGCGATCGCCGTGAGCTCTGTCTTGTCAGCGAAAAAACGCCCTGCAAAGTCGTTATCGTAATCCGCCGCCAAACCATAGGGCGCATGGATTCCAAAACCTACATCTATCGACTCGTTGATTTCATGACTTAGATAAAAATTCGGCAGCACCGCAGGGTCTGCAATATCCCCTCCGCTACTGGCCGGGCTTACAGGCACCGAGGGATTGTTTCTGGAGGTCCGGATACTACTTTCCTTGGCCTCAGCATCAATATCCAGAACCGCAGCACCAAACGAAATATTTGTGCCCGACAACTGGCTCATACCGGCGGGGTTAAAAAGAACGGTGGTCGCATTTTCGGGGTTGGCGGCGGCACCGGCGTTAGCGGTGCCCATCGCACTGGCGCTCTGCTCATTGAGGGAGAAGCCGCCTGCCAGGGTAGAGGCAGGTGCGGCGAGCGCCGCGAGGGTGGTAAGACGTACAGCTCGTGCAAGCGTTGAGGAACGGTGGTGGATGGTATCTCCTTATTGAATCGCGCGGAGTATACGCACCACCCCTTACTGGCCTCAAATGCCATCCCTAACGGTTCGGGGCCCTAACTTTCTACGACCAACGTCTTATGCTCAGCCGGTATTCAGTCATCCTGAATGGAAAGCTTGTCGACGGAAGACGAGAGCTTGTCGGCTCCCTGGGCGTCGGCACCCAGTTTGATCATCAGGCGCAGGTCGTTAGCAGAATCAGCATGAGCCAGGGCGTCCTCATAAGTAATCGACCCTTCTGCATAGAGCTGATAAAGCGCCTGGTCAAAGGTCTGCATGCCGGATTCGTTGGATTTGGACATCAGCTCTTTCAGCCGATGCACCTCGCCCTTCCGGATGAGGTCCGATACCAGCGGGGTATTGATCAGCACCTCGATAACCGCCTTACGGCCCTTGCCATCTGGCGTTGGCACCAGCTGCTGAGCCACGATCGCCTTGAGGTTCAGGGACAGGTCCATCCAGATCTGGTTGTGCTGTTCCGGCGGGAAGAACTGGATGATCCGGTCCAGCGCCTGGTTGGCGTTGTTGGCGTGCAGGGTCGCCAGACACAGGTGACCGGTCTCGGCGAATTGCACGGAATATTCCATGGTCTGCCGGGTACGAACCTCACCGATCAGAATAACGTCGGGTGCCTGGCGCAGGGTGTTCTTCAGGGCCACTTCAAAGCTCTCGGTGTCGATACCCACCTCGCGCTGGGTGACGATACAACCCTGATGCTGGTGCACGAATTCGATCGGGTCTTCGATGGAAATGATGTGGCCACGGCTGTTGCGGTTACGATGCCCGAGCATGGCCGCAAGGGACGTAGACTTGCCGGTACCGGTAGCGCCCACGAACATGATCAGGCCACGCTTGGTCATGGCCAGTTCCTTGATTACCTCCGGCAACGACAGATCATCGATTTGCGGGATCTTTACCTCGATCCGACGCAGCACCATCCCGCACAGGTTGCGCTGGAAAAAGGCAGAAACACGGAAACGGCCAATGCCACGGGCACTGATAGCGAAGTTACACTCATGGGTTTCCTCGAATTCGGCGCGCTGCTTGTCGTTCATGGCGCCGTAAACGAACTCCCTGGTCTGCTCCGGCGTCAACGCGTTCTTGGTGACCGGTAGAACCTTCCCGTTCACCTTCATACTCGGCGGCACACCCGCTGTAATAAACAGGTCCGAACCGCCCTTCTCCACCATCAGCCGTAACAGTTTTTCGAATTCCATTTTTTGTACCCAGCCTTCATCGTTTGGTGCCTGGGCGGGGCGGGTACAGCTTCCCGGGACACGCTGTGAATACGTCCATGTACGCTTGACTGCAGCATCCATGCTGCAGACAGTCCCGGGAAGCTGTACCCGCCCCACCCGTCAAACCATATTCGGGGAGTCTGACTGATTCCCCTTTGCTCCCGGCACCGATAATTCAGTTTCAGGAGCAAACCAGATTAAAAGTTGTCAGGCATCTTGGCCTTGGCCCGCGCTGCTTCTCGGGAAATAAGCCCTTTCTGCAGCAGCCGCTCGAGGCACTGATCCAGCGTTTGCATGCCCAGGGAACCACCGGTCTGGATTGATGAGTACATCTGGGCAATCTTGTCTTCCCGAATCAGGTTCCGGATCGCAGACGTACCAATCATGATCTCGTGCGCGGCAATGCGGCCGCCGCCCATTTTCTTCATCAGGGTCTGGGATATAACTGCCTGCAGGGATTCTGACAGCATCGACCGCACCATGGACTTTTCCTCCGCCGGGAACACGTCGACCACACGGTCAATGGTCTTGGCGGCAGAGGTGGTGTGCAGGGTGCCGAACACAAGGTGGCCCGTTTCGGCCGCCGTCAGCGCGAGGCGGATGGTTTCCAGATCCCGAAGCTCACCCACCAGAATGATGTCGGGGTCTTCCCGCAGTGCTGAACGCAGTGCTTCGTTGAAGCCCAGGGTATCGCGGTGAACTTCACGCTGGTTGACCAGACATTTCTTGGAGTCGTGTACAAATTCAATGGGGTCTTCAATGGTAAGAACGTGTTCGTAGCGGGTGTCGTTGATGTAATCGATCATCGCCGCCAGCGTGGTGGACTTACCCGAGCCGGTCGGGCCGGTCACCAGAACCAGCCCCCGGGGCACTGAAGACACGTCCTTGAACACCTGCCCCATACCCAGATCTTCCATGGTCAGTACTTTGGAAGGGATGGTCCGGAACACGGCGCCTGCGCCACGGTTCTGGTTAAAAGCGTTAACACGGAAACGGGCGACGCCCGGAACTTCGAAGGAGAAGTCGGTTTCCAGGAATTCCTCGTAGTCCTTACGCTGCTTGTCATTCATGATGTCGTAGATGAGCCCGTGGACTTCTTTGTGCTCCATGGGCGGCAGGTTGATGCGGCGTACATCACCATCAACACGAATCATCGGGGGCAAACCGGCAGAGAGGTGCAAGTCAGACGCACCCTGTTTCGCCGAAAAGGCAAGCAGTTCAGTAATATCCATAGGAATCCTCGGAAGGCTTTTTCTTTTATCCCGGTAGCTTCCGCCCGGCGGGGCCCCGGCGCGGTTCACTTGGCATTTCAGTGACCTGCGGGTAACGTGTCACCGTACAAGTGACAGACCGAGCGTGGCATTCTCACACTATGAGCAGCATAGCAGACAACATCGGGAGCGTAACCCGACGCATACAAAAAGCAACATTGCAGGCAGGCCGTGCGCCCGGGTCTGTGCATTTGCTCGCCGTCAGCAAAACCCGACCACCGGAAGACCTGCGGGAAGCCTTCGCTGCCGGGCAGCGGGCCTTTGGTGAGAACTACCTCCAGGAGGCCCTCGAGAAGATCGAGGCGCTTTCAGATCTCGAGGGCGTCGACTGGCATTTCATCGGGCCGATCCAGTCCAACAAGACGCGACAGATGGCCTCCGCCTTTGCCTGGGTGCACAGCGTCGACCGACTCAAGATTGCCCGTCGCCTGAGCGAACAGCGCGATCCTGCGCTGCCGCCATTGAATATCTGTCTTCAGGTCAATATTAATGAGGAAGAGAGCAAATCCGGCTGCACTCTGGATGAGCTGCCGGATCTGGTGGCCGAAATCGGCGAATTGCCGAACCTCATCTTGCGAGGCCTGATGGCCATTCCGGACCCGGATCAGCCTGAAGCAGGATTGAGAGCCAGTTTCCGGAAACTTGCCAATACTCTGAAACAGCTGCGGTCAGACCATCCCGACGCCGGCCCACTCGACACACTGTCGATAGGCATGTCCGGCGACCTGGAAGTCGCGATTGCGGAAGGCGCCACCTGGGTACGGGTCGGCACTGCCCTATTCGGCAAACGCCCAGTAAAGAGCTGAACCGGCCGGTTCCTGCTATGATCAGGGCCGGACGTTTAACCGATCAACCGGGGAGTTAACCTTGAGCACATCACCAACCATTTCTTTTATTGGCGCCGGCAACATGGCCAGCGCCATCATTGGCGGTATGCTGGATAACGGCTATAAGGCCGGCAATATCTGGGTCAGCGCGCCGGATGACGCGCACCTGCAGACAATCCGCAAGCGCTTCGGCGTTAGCGTCACCACAGACAACCGGTACTGCGCCCAGCAGGCTGACATGGTAGTTCTGGCGGTGAAACCCCAGGTCATGGCCGATGTCTGTCGCGACATTGCACCAGTGGTCCAGAACACTCGCCCACTGATGGTATCCATCGCCGCCGGCCTGACAGCGGATACCCTCGATGGTTGGCTTGGTGGCGGCCTGCCGATGGTTCGGGTAATGCCCAACACACCGTCCCTGGTCGGCAAAGGGGCTGCAGGCCTGTTTGCCAACAAAGAAGTGAAAGACAAACAGAAGAAGATGGTGGAATCGGTGTTCGAAAGCATCGGGTCAGCGCTCTGGGTTGAGGACGAAAACCTGCTGCACGCGGTTACCGCCCTCTCCGGCAGCGGCCCCGCCTATTTCTTCCTGATGCTTGAGGCGCTTGAGGAAGCGGCCACCGAGGCTGGCATCGCCGCCGGAACCGCGAGGGAACTGGCTATCCAGACCATGGCGGGAGCCGCGGAAATGGCCGGTCGAAGCGAGCACGATCCCGGCCAGCTCAAGCGTAATGTGATGTCTCCTGGCGGAACCACCGAACAGGCCATCAACACGTTCGAGGAAGGTGGTATGCGCGATCTGGTAGCCAAAGCGTACAAGGCCGCCTTCAAGCGTTCGGAAGAAATGGCCAAAGAACTGGCAGGCAAACAGTAACCGATAACGGAGACACGGCTTCATGCTGGCAGATATTCTGATTACCATCCTGCTCATCGCATCCACCTTTTACCTGACCATTGTGCTGCTTCGGTTCCTGCTTCAACTGGCCAGGGCCGACTTCTACAATCCCATCACTCAATTCGTGGTCAAGGCCACCAATCCACCGCTACGCCCGCTACAGCGGGTTATTCCTGGCCTGGGCGGTTTCGATGGAGCTTCGCTGGTTCTTGCAGTCATCATTCAGGGCATCACCTTCTTCCTGATCCTGGTGGCGCTGAACGGCGGCATTCCGGCCATAAATCCGATTACGCTGCTGGTGTGGGCGGTACTGAACGTACTGGACCTGATCGTGAAGATCTATTTCTGGTCGGTAATTGCAGTGGTCGTCGTCAGTTGGATCGCGCCGGGCAGCGGCCATCCGGCCATCCAGCTGGTCGCCCAGATCACCGAGCCGGTCATGCGCCCGGTGCGCAATATCATGCCCTCCATGGGCGGCCTGGACCTGTCACCCATCATCGTTTTCCTGATTCTGAACGTGATCTCAGTGGTGATTGAACACATGAAAATGGCCGCAGGCCTCGGCTCCATCGGGCTCGGTATGTAAACGCCGTCTCAAATATACATTTTGTAACACTTAGCCACGAAATCCATCATTCCCGAGCTGCAAAGTCATGTAACTGATTTTGCAGCTTTTTTAGTGAATTTCCGGCAAGTTTGGCCACTTCTTCCACTCCGGCCCAGCCACAAACTTGGAAATAACAGGATAGTATTAACGGTAATTAATCCGTCACCCGTGAGCACCCCGTTCTGAGCGGGATACCAGGAAGTCGCGCAGAAGGAAAATCCGATGAACCAACAGGGAACTCTGTCGCAGCAGGTAGAGGCTTATCACAACTGGAAAAAAGAGCTGATCCGCCAGATCGGCAGGTACCGGCTGTGGCTGCAGGATAACAATCTGTTCTCCGACGATGTCAGCACCCGCATACGCCACGGGCTGGAGCTGCTGATTGAGGATGAACTGACCATTGCGTTTGTCGGCGAATACTCCCGCGGTAAAACCGAACTGATCAACGCCCTGTTCTTCTCCGAGTATGGCCAGCGCATGCTGCCGTCCCAGGCGGGGCGCACGACCATGTGCCCCACGGAGCTGTTCTTCGATCGCAGCGCCAATGAAAACTACCTGCTCCTGCTTCCCATCGAGACCCGAAACGGCGAACTGTCCCTGCAGCAGTTGCGCAAGCAGCCGGAACGCTGGGTCAAACATGAGCTGGATGAGCGCGACCCTGAGATCATGCGGGAGGTGCTTGCCGAGGTTGCCCGCGTCAAGAGTGTGCCACCTGAGGAGGCTCGCGCACTCGGCTTCGACGAAGGCATGCTCGAGAATGATCGCAACAACCCGGGCAATGTACTCGTACCTGCCTGGCGGAACGCACAGATCAGCATCCGCCACCCCCTGTTCGAGCGCGGCCTGCGGATCCTCGATACGCCGGGCCTGAATGCTCTTGGCTCCGAGCCGGAGCTGACGATCAGCATGCTGCCCCGCGCCCATGCGGTGATCTTTGTGCTGAGTGCCGACACCGGTGTGACTGCCAGCGACATGACCATCTGGAAAGAGCACATCGACACCCAGCACGCCGATCATCGCGCCGGCCGCTTTGCCGTGCTGAACAAGATCGACGTGCTCTGGGATGACCTCCAGGGCGAGCGCCACACTAACGAGGCGATTGAGCGGGTGCGCGGTTATACGGCCGACCACCTGGGCATGCGCCAGCACGATGTCATCCCGGTTTCTGCCAAGCAGGGGCTGGTCGCAAGGGTGAAGAAAGACAACGACCTGTTCGACCGTTCCAATATCAATCAGCTTGAGCAGCTGATTATCCAGCGCATCCTCATGCACAAGGAACAGCTGATCACCCAGAGTCTGATCAACGACCTGCTGGGCATGCTCCAGAACAGCCAGGCAGCAATGCAGTACCGCCTCGAATCCCTGGAGGAAGAGCTTCAGGCGTGCGCGGGCGTTACCATGGACAAGGCAGCGCTGGGCCGCCTCGCAGAACGCGCCCAGAAAGACTACGACTTTTACTACAAGAAGCTGATCACCCTGCGCTCCAGCCGTCGCCTCATGGACTCCCAGGGCGACCTGTTGAAGAAGCTGGTGAGCGAAGACCGCTTCGAAGCCCATGCGGAACATGTACGTACCAGTATGTCGAAGAGCTGGACCACTGCGGGGATGAACCGCGCCATGGATCAGTTTTTCGAACTGCTCGAAAGCGACTTGACCAACCTTCTGAGCGAAGGGCACCTGGCCGAAAAAATGGTGGGCGCGATTTACCGTCGCTATAACGAAGACAACCGGGCACGTCACCTTGAGCCCATCCCGCTGCGGGCCGGGCGCCATGTTATTGCCATCCGCGAGTTGCGCAAAAAAGCGAGACGCTTCCGCATCAGTCCGAAGAACCTGCTCACCGAGCAGTCGGTCCTGGTTCGCCGTTTTTTCAATGTCATGGTGGGCGAAGCCCGCACACTGCATGCCCGTGTACGCCAGGACGTTGAGCGCTGGCCATCGGAAGCCCTGCTACCGATCATGCAGTATTCCATGGAGCAGAAGCAGCTTCTGGAGCACCAGATCCGGCGCCTTCGCGATATGGTCCGCAACGACAAGGACAGCCGCACCGAGCGCCTGCGCCTGACCAACACCATTGCCGACCTGCGCAGGCAACTGGAACTGGCCGACGCGATGCAGCGCCAGATCCGCAAACCGGCCCCCACCCTGATCCAGCAAAAAGTGGTGAACATCTCCGGCGCTGTGTAGTGTCCCGCAAGCGCGACCATTCAGGCGGTTGCAGCCATCACGCCCCGGCTTTAAACTGCTGGGCTGGCGATGGCTTTGTCATTGCTTTTCCAGACACTTACGGATCGAACCAGGAACCATTCGCGCCGATGCCTGATACCCTGCCTGCGGATTCTGTCGGGATTGTCTCCCCGCAGACCTATCATTTCGACGCTCCCATCGATCTGGCCTGCGGCCAGTCCCTGGAAAACTATGACCTGGTGGTGGAAACCTACGGCACCCTGAATGCCGACGCCAGCAATGCCGTTCTTATCTGCCATGCCTTGAGTGGCCATCACCACGCGGCCGGCTACCACTCTGCCGAGGACCGCAAACCCGGCTGGTGGGACAGCTGTATCGGCCCCGGAAAACCCATCGATACCGATCGTTTTTTTGTTGTCAGCCTGAACAATCTGGGGGGCTGCCACGGCAGCACCGGCCCCAACAGCATCAATCCCGAAACCGGAAAGCCGTTTGGCCCGGAGTTTCCGGTTATCACCGTGGGCGACTGGGTCAAGAGTCAGGCGCTGCTGGCAGATCGGCTCGGCATTCAATGCTGGGCGGCCGTTGTTGGCGGTTCCCTCGGCGGCATGCAGGCCCTGCAGTGGAGCCTGGACTACCCCGATCGCCTGCGGCATGCGGTGGTGATTGCGTCCACTCCGCGATTGACCGCCCAGAATATTGCCTTCAATGAAGTGGCACGCCAGGCAATAACCTCTGATCGGGAGTTTCACGACGGGCGCTATTACGACTTTGATACGGTTCCCAGGCGTGGTCTTATGCTGGCGCGGATGGTTGGCCATATCACGTATCTGTCTGATGCCTCCATGGGCGAGAAATTTGGCCGCGAACTCCGTGACCAGGCTTACAAGTTTGGTTATGACGCGGAGTTCCAGGTCGAGAGCTACCTCCGCTATCAGGGCGAACGCTTTTCCGAATCGTTTGACGCCAACACCTACCTGTTGATGACCCGTGCCCTGGACTACTTTGATCCGGCCTACGAGTTTGGCGGCGACCTCTCGAAAGCACTGGCAGCGGCCAGTTGCGAATACCTGGTGTTGTCATTCAGCACCGACTGGCGCTTCACGCCGGCCCGCTCGGAAGAAATGGTCAATGCCATGATTGGCGCGCGCAGGAAGGTCAGCTACGCCGAGGTGGACGCACCCTGGGGGCACGACGCGTTTCTGATTCCGACCCCGCGGTACACTGACATCTTTAACGCCTATATGGACCGGGTAGCACGGGAGGTCGGCGCATGAGACCGGATCTCGAAATCATCCAGCAGTGGGTTCAGCCCGGCCACCATGTTCTGGACCTGGGCTGTGGCGACGGCACTCTTCTTGATTTCCTCCAGCGGGAACGGGGTGCCAGTGGCTTCGGCCTGGAGATAAACCCGGACCACATCACCGCCTGCATGGGCCGCGGAGTGGCGGTTATCGAACAGAACCTGGACACCCAGGGGCTGGGGAACTTTGAAGATGGCAGTTTCGATATTGTTCTGATGACCCAGGCGCTTCAGGCGGTCCGGCGTCCTGACAGGGTACTGGATGAAATGCTGCGGGTTGGCAGCGAAGGCATCGTGACCTTCCCCAACTTTGCTCATTGGCGATTGCGCTGGGGACTGACTTTGAGCGGTCGTATGCCCGAATCCGAGGCACTGCCGTATAAATGGTATAACACGCCCAACATAAGGTTGTGCACCTTCAAGGATTTTGAGGCACTGTGCCGTCAGAAAGGCATCAGGATCAAAAGCCGCCGGGTGGTTGATGGCCAGCACCAGAACAGTTGGCTGGCTCGTCTCTGGCCGAACTTGTTGGGCGAAATTGCCATTTACCGAATCACACGGGAGACCTAGCAATGATCGCAAAAACCTTTTCCACATTCCGTACGCTGCTGGCAATCACGCTGATTGGCCTGTTCAGCCTGCAGGCACAGGCCGGCTCGAAGGATTTCGGAGACTACAAGGTACTCTGGAGTGTCCTGCCCAGCACCTTCCTGGCTCCGGAAGTCGCCCAGGCCAATAATCTTCAGCGGAGCAAGGGCATAGGCATCGTCAATATCTCCATCATGGAGGAAAACGACGATGGCTCAATGTCCCCGGTGAGCGGCCAGGTCGAGGGCAAGGTAACCAACGATGTCCAGCAGGTACGCTTCCTGGCGTTCCGCCGCATCCAGGAGGGCGACTCCGTGTACTTTATTGCCAAGTATCAGTATTCCTCCGGCGAACTGATGACTTTCAATATTACCGCACGCCCTACCGGACACCAGCAGGACCTGGCGGTACGGTTTGCTCACACACTGTTCAGCGATTAAGCCTATATGACCAACCGACTTGTCATCGCCAGCAATAACAGGGGCAAAATCGCCGAGTTGACCGAGCTCCTGGCACCTCTTGGCATGACGCCGATTGCCCAGGGCGAACTGGGCGTCGGTGAAGCCGAGGAGCCGGCGGTCACCTTTGTAGAAAACGCGATTCTCAAGGCGCGCCACGCGGCCCGGGAAACCGGGCTGCCAGCACTCGCTGACGACAGTGGTCTGGCGGTGGACGCGCTTGAAGGCCGCCCGGGCGTGCGCTCTGCCCGCTTTGCCGGCGATGATGCAACCGATCAGGACAATGTGGACGCCCTGCTGGACGCCATGGCGGGCGTGCCGGACGGGCAACGGGGCGCCCAGTTTCACTGTGTGCTGGTATACCTGCGCCATGCCGAAGACCCGACCCCGATCATCTGCCATGGCCGCTGGCCGGGCTCGATCCTCAGATCCCCTCAGGGCGATGGCGGCTTCGGTTATGACCCGGTGTTCCTGGCACCAGAGCATGGCTGCAGTGCGGCGGAACTGTCCCGCGCCGAAAAGGGCAGCATCAGCCACCGCGGACGCGCCCTGAAGATTCTGCTGGATCAGCTGAAGGCCGAGGCCTGAAACAGTTGAGTAATACCAGCCCCGGGGACGATCAGCAGCCAGCGGCGGTTAGGCCGCCGTTGAGCCTCTATATTCACGTACCCTGGTGCGTGCGGAAGTGCCCCTACTGTGACTTCAACTCCCACGCTTTCACCGGGACAATCCCGGAATCCGCCTATCTGCAGGCTCTGCTCGAAGATCTCGACCAGGACCTGGCCTTTGCCACCGATCGACCAATAGAGACCGTGTTCATCGGAGGCGGCACTCCGTCCCTGATGAGCGGCGACTTCTACGATCGCCTGTTCAGGGAACTGCGGGCACGCCTTGCCTTCGCCACAAATCCCGAAATTACCCTGGAAGCCAACCCCGGCACGCTCGAAGCCGGCCGGTTCGACGCGTTCCGGGCAGCGGGCATCAACCGTCTGTCCATCGGGGTCCAGAGTTTCAATCCCGACCATCTCAAAACGCTGGGGCGCATTCACGATGCCGATGCCGCCCACCGGGCCATACGCGCCGCTCGCCGTGCCGGGTTCGATAACTTCAATATCGATCTGATGCACGGTCTGCCGGGCCAGACGCCCGGGCAGGCACTTGAGGACATCCAGACTGCCCTGGACTACAAACCACCGCATCTCTCCTGGTACCAGCTGACCCTCGAGCCCAATACCGAGTTTTACAGCCGTCCGCCAGAACTGCCCGACGACGATCATCTCTGGGACATCTATCGCCGGGGTTCCGATTACCTGCACCAACACGGCTACGAGGATTACGAAGTCTCGGCCTGGAGCCTCCAGGGAAGGGCCTCCCGTCACAATCTGAACTACTGGACGTTCGGGGACTACCTGGCCCTCGGGGCTGGGGCCCACGGCAAGATCAGCCTGGTGGACGGGGGTATCAGGCGATACTGGAAGACCCGGCAGCCGGACGCTTACCTGAACCGGATCGGCAGCCGAACGGCCGGTTCTGATGCGATTGCCGTGGACGATCTGCCGCTGGAATTCCTGATGAACGCCCTCAGACTGAAAGAAGGAGTGGATGAAAGCCTTTTTTCTGAACGAACGGGTTTACCCCTGACAACAGTTGGAGTAAAACTTGAACAACTGCGGAATGAAAAGCTGCTGGTAAGCGATCGACTCCAGGCAACCGACCTGGGCCAGAGATACCTTAACAGCCTGTTGGAGCGTTTTCTGTAATGGACCCTGCACACGGAGTGGCAGCATTTCCCAAAAGCCTGAAAGCCAGCCTGGTCGTGGCTGCCGTGCTGCTGTTCGCTCTGCTTATGGTCAACCAGCCTCTGCAGACGGCATCAGCACCCCAGGGTATCGTGAGCTATCAGCTGGCCGGGACTGCCGATCAGGCCCACGCCATTTTTCGCAGCTGGGGAAGCGAAGGGGTTGCCTGGGCGAAGGTTTCGCTGTGGCTGGACTTCCTGTTCATTCCTGCCTACATGCTGGCCCTGATTCATCTTACCCGGCACTTTACCCGTGATCGCCCCGGCATTCGCGAGCGGGTGGGTGCCCGTTGGGTACGGGCCCTGTTCGCAACTGCCGGCCTGAGCGACGGTGCAGAGAACATTCTGTTGCTGAACAATTTCAACCCGCCCACCGATGAGATGAGCCTGTCCGCAACCCTATGCGCACTCATCAAATTCACGGCGCTCACGCTCGGCATCGCCGGGCTGGTCATCATCCGGGCGTCACGGCGCCACCCGCTCGCGCATCACTGACCCCCGATCAACGCCTCTTAATTGGTGCGATAGAACAACAGGTCCCAGACACCGTGACCGAGGGTTTCGCCCCGCTTCTCAAACTTGGTAATTGGACGGTCGTCAGGGCGCGGTGAATAGCCACCGGTCTCCTGGGTGTTGGCAAAGCCCTCGGACTCGCTCATCACCTCGAGCATATGCTCGGCATAATTCTCCCAGTCGGTCGCCAGGTGCAGAATGCCGCCTACCCTCAACTTGTGACGAACCCGCTGGACAAACTCGTGCTGGATCAGCCGGCGCTTGTGATGCTTTTTCTTGTGCCAGGGATCGGGGAAGAACACCATCACGCGATCCAGGCACGCATCCGGAAGGCAGAGGTCAATCACATCGTTGGCATCAATACTGTAAATCCGGACGTTTTCCAGGCCACGGTCCTCGATCTCCTTGAGCAACGCGCCAACACCGGGCTGATGAACTTCAACCCCGATAAAATCCTGTTCGGGAGCGGCCTCAGCCATGTCGGCCAGGGACCGCCCCATACCAAAACCGATTTCCAGGTTCAGCATGTTGTCGCGGCCGAACACTTCCCTGGGATCAATCATTCCGTCCTCACGGGTCAGCCCGTACTTCGGCCAGCTCCGCTCGAACGCCTTTTTCTGGCCTTCCGTCATCCGGCCCTGGCGCAAAACAAAGCTGCGCACACCGCGACGGGTGGTGACCGGCGAATCGGCGGCCTCTTTGGGATCTTGCGGTTCTTTATGGTCTGTCATCTGCAATCCTTAACCGCAGGCAGCGGGTCATGGTTAACGGGATTTGCCAACAGTTTACCAGAGTGTTGTCGCTCAGGCGGAGACCACCGAGTTGCGGCCCTGCTGTCGGTCGAGCTGCCGGTAACCCAGAGCCTCAACCAGATGGCTCTGTCGTAGCTCCTCGCTGCCTTCAAGATCGGCAAGCGTTCGGGCAACTCGCAATATGCGGTGCAGTGCACGGGCCGAAAGCCCCAGCTTTTCCATGGCACCGGTGAGCAACTGCTCGCCCTGGCGATCCAGCCGGCACGCAGCCTGCAACGCACGCCCGGACAAGGCCGCATTCAGGCAACCCCGCTCTGATTGCCGGGCTCTGGCAATCAGGACACGCTCCCGGACGGTGGCGCTGGTTTCGCCATCCCCGCCCGACTGCATCAATACGTCGCCACCCTGCACAGGCACCTCCACATGCAGATCAAACCTGTCCAGAAGGGGGCCGGAAATTTTCGACCGGTAACGGGTAACCTGTTGCGGCGTACACTGACACTCGATGGTGGGATGACCACTGTAGCCACAGGGGCAGGGATTCATTGCAGCCACGACCTGAAATCGCGCCGGAAAATTCACCTGCCGTGCTGCCCGGCTGATCGAGATTTCGCCGGTTTCCATCGGCTCACGCAGGACCTCCAGCACCCGGCGTTCAAACTCTGGCAACTCGTCGAGAAACAGTACGCCCCGGTGAGCCAGTGAGATTTCTCCGGGCCTCGGGCTGCTGCCGCCGCCCACCAGGGCCACCGCTGAAGCGGTATGATGGGGCGCCCGGAAAGGCGGCTGGCGCCAGCCCCCGGCCCGAATCGGCAGCCCGGCCACCGAATGCACGCTGGCGACTTCCATGGCGGAGCCATCATCCAGCCCCGGAAGAATGCCGGGCAAACGACTGGCCAGCATACTCTTGCCGGTTCCCGGTGGGCCGAAGAACAGCAGATTGTGGCTGCCTGCCGCAGCCACTTCCAGTGCACGGCGGGGAACTCGCTGACCACGGACATCCGACAGGTCCGGCACTTCCCTGTTGCTGCCCGGCGCCTGTTCCAGCGAGGACCTGGGCACCGGCACCAGGCGGGCGCGGCCACTCAGGTGCTCGCACACGGCCAGCAGGTGGCCGGAAGCCAGAACGTCACCCTGGCTGGCCAGGGCCGCCTCCTCGGCATTGCCCTGGGGAACCAGCAGGTTTCGTTGCTCCTGCCGGGCGGCTAATACCGCCGGCAGCACGCCTTTAAGCGGCCTCAATGCACCATCAAGGGACAATTCGCCGAGAAATTCGCAGTCCGAAAGGCTCTCGGCCGGAATCTGGCCCGAGGCCGCCAGAATGCCCAGGGCAATAGGCAGATCAAAGCGACCACCCTCTTTGGGCAAGTCGGCAGGGGCAAGATTAATGGTGATTCTCCGGGCGGGGAACTCGAACCCGGCGTTCAGAAGGGCACTGCGAACACGCTCTTTGCTCTCCCTTACACCGGTTTCCGGCAGCCCCACAATCGAGAGCGCAGGCAAGCCGCCTGAGAGATGGACTTCAACGGTAACGGCGGGCGCCGACACGCCAATGGTGGCGCGGGAATGAACGATAGCAAGCATGACAACCTTCCATGGTAATGACCGGAACTGCTTGCCCGGCGTCCTGCCGGGCGTGTCCGTGGTTTACTGTTTTGGCAGGGAATTTTCCAGTTCGGCTACCCGCTTCTCGAGTGCGTCCACCTTTTCACGGGTCTTCAGCAGGACCGCCTGCTGGGCGTCGAACTCTTCCCTCGTTACCAACTCCAGGCGGGACAGGACGGACATCACGGTGGCCCGGGCCTGGGTTTCAAAATCTTCCCGTGCAGCGCGGGCCATGTCCGGTACAAACTGGCCAAACTGGCCCTGCAGCTGAGCAAAAATATCCTGTGGACCTTTCACACATCACCTCACACATTTCTGAAATATCCGGCTTCGACTAAAAGAGAGGGCCTGTTACCGGTTTGCAGGAGTGTATCACACCGCAGCCCCTGCCATACTGTAGGCGGTCGGCCCTATAATAGCGGTCGAACGGTCAGGCAGCCCGCTCCAATTTGGCTCACTGGCCGGCTACCCGCTTCATTTTGGTGCACAACTTTGCGCCATTCTGGTACGCGGATATCGTAGCCTGTTGTTTTAAATATATTTTTTTGCGTTGGCATACCCGATGCTAAAGCTCTCGTACGCAATCCGCACGATTGGTGTGCGAGGTGGCAGCATCCCGAGCTCAACAACCGGCCGACGGGCCCTCACTGTTGAGACGGCTTTACCAAGGAGAAAGCAATGAAACTTGTGACAGCGATCATCAAGCCTTTCAAATTGGACGATGTCCGTGAGGCATTATCCGAGATTGGCGTTCAAGGCGTAACCGTCACTGAAGTCAAAGGCTTCGGTCGGCAAAAAGGCCACACAGAACTCTATCGTGGCGCGGAATACGTGGTGGATTTCCTGCCCAAGGTGAAGGTGGAAGTTGCTATCGGCGACAACCTTCTGGACCAAGTTATCGAGTCCATCACCAAGGCGGCCAACACCGGCAAGATCGGTGACGGCAAGATCTTCGTGACTGAACTGGCTCAAGCCATCCGGATCCGGACTGGCGAAACCGGCGAAGAAGCGGTCTGAACCAGCTCTGATTTTTCGATCAGCCAACGCAAAAAAATTTATAACCTGAAAAGCCTCGTGCGGAGGGCTTCATATGGAAAGCAATCTTAATCACATTTTTGAACTCCAGTATGCGCTGGATACCTTTTACTTCCTGATTTGCGGTGCCCTGGTCATGTGGATGGCCGCTGGCTTTGCCATGCTGGAAGCCGGCCTGGTGCGTGCCAAGAACACCACTGAAATCCTGACCAAGAACGTGGCCCTGTTTGCGGTCGCCTGTACCATGTACCTGATTGTCGGCTACGACATCATGTACGACGGCGGTATCTTCCTGAGCGGTGTAACAACCGTTGCCGAGATGGACGACGCAGCGATCGCGGGCGTTATTGCAGCCTCCACTGAAGCCGGCTTCGGCGACATGGGCGAATACAGTGGCGCTTCTGACTTCTTCTTCCAGGTTGTTTTCGTTGCAACCGCCATGTCCATCGTTTCCGGCGCCGTGGCTGAGCGCATGAAGCTCTGGGCCTTCCTGGCTTTCGCCATCGTTATGTGTGGCTTCATCTACCCGATGCAGGGTTCCTGGACCTGGAACGGCGACGCGGTATTCGGCATGTACGAGCTGAGCTACAGCGACTACGCCGGTTCCGGTATCGTTCACATGGCAGGCGCAGCAGCGGCCCTGGCAGGCGTTCTTCTCCTCGGTGCCCGTAAAGGCAAGTACGGCGCCAAAGGCGAAATCCGTGCCTTCCCGGGCGCCAACCTGCCCCTGGCAACGCTTGGTACCTTCATCCTCTGGATGGGCTGGTTCGGCTTTAACGGCGGCTCCACCCTGAAGCTGGGTGGCATCGGTGTCGCCAACGAAGTTGCCAACGTGTTCCTGAACACCAACGCAGCTGCAGCCGGTGGCCTGATTGCCGCCCTGATCGTGGCACGCCTGATGTTCGGCAAAGCGGACCTGACCATGGCCCTGAACGGTGCCCTGGCTGGCCTGGTTGCCATCACTGCAGAGCCGGCGGATCCTTCTCCCCTGCTGGCCACCATCATCGGCGCCATTGGCGGCACCCTGGTTGTCTTCTCCATCGTAACCATGGACAAGCTGCGCATTGACGACCCGGTCGGTGCCATCTCTGTCCACGGCGTGGTGGGTATCTGGGGTATCTTCGCGGTTCTCCTGTCCGACGCAGACGCTACCTTCATGGGTCAGCTGGTCGGCATGCTCACCATCTTCATCTGGGTGTTCGTCACCAGCCTGATCGTCTGGGGCATCCTGAAAGCCGTCATGGGCATCAGGGTTTCCGAGGAAGACGAGTACGAAGGTGTGGATCTGTCCGAGTGCGGCATGGAAGCCTATCCGGAGTTTGTCAGCGGCAAGCAGTAATCGTTGACACGAGCAACGAAAAAGGGCGCCATCTGGCGCCCTTTTTTTGTCTGCTTTGTCTGCCCGCTTTCCCCTTAACCTTCTTCCGGACGGACCTCATCTTCCAGTGCATCCACCATGAACTGGGGCATCGCCAGGGCACCGTGATGAACCCCGGAATTATAGTATCGGGTCACGAACGGCCGGTTGTTGGCATCTTCCTCGCGGAAGTATTTGATCGGGTTTTCCTTGCTGGCCATGGTGCAGCTCCACCAGCCGGTGGGGTAGACCGGTTGCGGGAATGGCATGGTCTGCACATGCTCGAATCCGGCCTTACGCATGTCCTCGTGAATGCCCTTGATGATGCTGTCGGTGTGCAGCAGCGGTGATTCGCTCTGCTGGACAATAATGCCGCCTTCTCGAAGCGCCAACATGGCATCCCGGTAAAAATCCAGGGCAAACAGGCCTTCGGCCGGGCCGACAGGATCGGTGCTGTCGATAATAATGAGGTCGACACTGTTCGGCTCAATGTCCCGCATCCACTGGATACCATCTCCGAAGAAGAAATTGGCGCGCGGGTCACTGTTCGCTTCGCAAAGCTCCGGAAAATATTTTTCCGACATGCGGGTTACCCGCTCGTCGATTTCCACCTGCCAGGCTTCCTCAACGCCCGGATGCTTGAGCACCTCTTTCAGGGTGCCACAGTCACCGCCGCCGACAATCACCACCTTTTTGGGGTCCCGGTGGGTGAACAGGGCCGGATGGGTCATCATTTCGTGGTACAGGAAGTTATCGCGGGTGGTCAGCATCACGCAGCCGTCCAGAACCATCAGGTTGCCGAAGGTCTCGGTCTCGTAGATCTCCAGTTTCTGGAACGGTGTCTGCTCCTCGTGGAGCTTCTTTTTCACCTGAAGGGAGAACGCTGTCCCCTGATCCTGGAATACCTCGGTAAACCAGCCGTCATTGAGTGCTGTCATGTCTTGCCTCCCGATGTGGGCCATGGGCTGTGTTAAAAGGGCGTATTGTAGGGACGCCTTACCGTGAGCTAAAGCGATAATCGCGGCAACCGGCCAGATATTTTCCCTGCCCGGTTCTTTTAGCCCGTGGCGGGAATCCATACAATGTCGGCCAGAAGCCGGCTGCCGAACAATTCCCTGCCGGCCAGTGTTTCCTGACAGGATAGCAAGCATGAGCGAAGCCAGCGCCACCCCGGCCCACAAGGTTTACAACATTGCCCACTGGAGCGATGGCTACATAGGTGTCAACGACCAGGGACAGGTACTGATTCGTCCGGATCGGGGCCAGAGCCCGGCACGGATCAACCTACCGGAGCTGACCCGAACACTGACCGACTCCGGGATTCAGTTGCCGGTGCTGGTGCGCTTCGTTGATATCCTCCACGACCGCGTCAACAAACTGTGCAATGCCTTCAACAAGGTCGCAGAAGAACATGCCTACCAGGGCCGTTACACAGCGGTCTACCCGATCAAGGTCAACCAGCAACGCCGCGTGGTCGAGGAACTGCTGGCCGCCGAGCCCGCTGCCTCTAAAGGGCAGATAGGCCTCGAAGCAGGCAGCAAGCCGGAATTGATGGCGGTGCTGGCGATGTCACAGCAACCGGGATCGGTGATCGTCTGCAACGGCTACAAAGACCGGGAGTACATCCGCCTGGCCCTGATCGGCCAGACCCTGGGTCACCGGGTGTTCATCGTGGTGGAGAAAAAATCCGAACTGCCACTTATCCTGGAGGAGGCAAAAAGCCTGGGCGTTTCACCGCTGATCGGAGTTCGGGCCCGGCTGGCCACCATCGGCAAAGGCAACTGGCAGAACACAGGTGGTGAAAAGTCGAAATTCGGACTGTCTGCCAGCCAGGTCCTGGATGTCGTCGACACCCTGCGCGAGGCGGGTGCCCTGGACACCCTGCAACTTTTGCACTTCCATCTTGGCTCCCAGATTGCCAACATCCGTGACATCCAGACCGGTCTCCGGGAATGTGCCCGCTTCTACAGTGAACTGCGCCAGATGGGCGCTCCGGTGGGCACGGTGGATATCGGCGGCGGCCTGGGCGTGGATTACGAGGGCACTCGCTCACGCAGTAGCTGCTCCATGAACTACAGCGTTTACGAATATGCCTACAATGTCGTGCATGTTTTGCAGGCAGAGTGTGATCGCCACGGTACGCCTCACCCGGATCTGATCAGCGAATCCGGCAGAGCCCTGACCGCGCATCACTCCGTGCTTGTGACCAACGTGATCGACCACGAAGCACCGGAAAACCGGACACCGCAACAACCGGGGGCCACCGCCTCTGCGCCGCTGCACGATCTCTGGCGCGACCTTGAAAGCCTGCAGGACACAAACACCCCCCGCTCACTGGCTGAGATCTACCATGACGTACTCCACGCCATGGCCGATGTTCACGCCCAGTTCGCCCACGGCGTTCTGTCGCTCCAGGAGCGGGCGGATGCTGAAACTCTGTACACCCGCTGCTGCCGACTGCTCCGGGATCAGCTGGACAGCAGCAACCGGGCTCACCGGGAAATTATCGACGAACTCAATGAGAAACTGGCGGAAAAACTCTTCGTTAATTTTTCCCTGTTCCAGTCACTGCCCGATGTCTGGGGCATTGATCAGATCTTCCCGGTTATGCCGATCAACGGCCTGGATCGCCCCCTGAACCGGCGGGCAGTTATCCAGGACATTACCTGCGATTCAGACGGGCGTATCGACCGCTACGTCGATGGCCAGGGCACCGAAACAACCCTGCCCTTACCCGAAGAACGGTCGGGCGAGCCTTTGCTGATGGGCTTTTTCATGACCGGCGCGTATCAGGAAATTCTTGGCGATATGCACAACCTGTTCGGCGACACCCATTCCGTGGATGTCCGCCTGACGCCAGAAGGCGGTTACGAGATCAGCGCCCCCATCACCGGGGACACCGTCGCCAAGGTGTTGCGCTATGTGAACTTTGAACCCGAGGCCCTGATGGAGGCCTACAGGGGCAAGTTTGCCGCCTCCGCCCTGGCAGCGGAAACCCAGGCCGCGCTTATGGCAGAGCTGGCCGCCGGCCTGGATGGTTATACCTACCTCGAGGAATAGTTCTCGTCAGAGTTACTGATGCTCCCGACGCCAGGCACTGGGAGAAACGCCTTCCCACTTGCGGAAGGCACGGCCAAAGTTGGAGGGGTCACTGTAGCCCAGAGCGTCGGCCATCTCATCAATGCTCAGCTCATTGCGGCGCAGCAGTTCAAGGGCTCGGCGGTGGCGAATGGAATCCTGCAATTGCTGGAATCGCACCCCTTCGGAGGCCAACTGTCTGCGCAGCGTCCTGGTGGACATTTTCAGGTGTTCCGCCACATCCTCCAGGGCCGGTAACCGCTGGCTTCGCCCCGTCTCGAGCAGGCGCACCACCCGGTCCGAAACCGACGTGGAGCCCTCTATGAATCGCATTTCCTCCTGACACTGGGCTTCGGCAATCCGACGGGTCACCGGATTCGACAGTGACATGGGGGAGTCGAGAAAAACCCGTTTGAACCGCAGCTGGTTCACGCCACTGCCAAACGCAATCTGGCTTCCAAACAGCTGTCTATAGGCCGAGAGATCGTCAGGCTCAGGAAAATCCAGCAGGCATCGCCCGCCATCCAGTAGCCGATGGCCGAAAAGCAGGAGATTCACATCCATCAGTGACGCCATCACCACATCAACATTGAACCGGTACAGGTCCTCAATGCTGTGCGCCAGGTCCAGCTGGATCACGGCCTCATGTTCCTCCACGAAGAACGAAAGGCTCATGTAGACAAAGCGGATCTGGAAATATTTGATCAGTACCGTAAGCGCCTGCTCAAGGGTATCGCAACTAATGGCTGCCTGGGCCAGCGAGCCGTGGGTCGTAAACTTCAGCCGCTTTCCAAACTCAAGCCCGAGGGCTGGATCACCACTCTGGACAAGCGTTTCGCGACACAGGGCACTGAACTGCTCGACAGTAATGAAATTGTCCGGATGACCAAGCATGGATGGGCGAATACCGGAAGCCGACAATAGCCGGGACCGCTGCAGGCCACGGTCCTCCGCCAACTGGCAGAGGATATCCGCATAGTGCGCCCGGATAACGGGCAGGTTTCCGGTAAAGCCGGGAGCATTCATGGAGGTGTTTGTCGTCCGGAGTCGATTTATTGCTCAGACTAGACCGCTCTGCCGATTCCGGCAATCACCTGCGAGACGATCAAAAACCGTCGCTGGTGCCAGCTTTCTGTGTTTTTTTCCACACAGGCTGATCCAACTGATTCACCGATCCGTAAACCTAGACACTGACAAACCCGGGACGAGTGCATAGAATGATGACCAGAACAAGCTCAAATCATGCGACTGTCAAGGAGCGTCCGGTGACCACACTGGATCAAAAGCCAGCAAGTTCCGAGGGCCGCAAGGACCAATGGAGCCAAATGCTGCAGAAAGTGGGCAAGAACCAGGACCGCGAAGCGTACCACGCGCTGTTCGAGCATTTTGGCCCGCAAATCAAGTACTACGCCATGGCGAACGGTCTGGCGAGTCATGCGGAAGAGCTCGTGCAGGAAGTATTCGTGTCGATCTGGAGACGCTCATGCCTCTACGACTGGCGCAAGGCGGCGGCATCAACCTGGATTTTCACCATCGCCCGGAACCAGCGAATCGATATGCTGAGAAAGATGCAGCGTACCAGTGCTGAAATGCCGGTCGAGACAGAAGACCTTTGGCAGATTCCGGGTGAGAACGAAAACGAGCCGGTCACTTCTTTGCACCGTCTCATGTCCGAACGGCGAATCAGGGAATCCCTGAGTCATCTGCCGGAAGAACAGATTACGGTCATTGCCAAAGTGTACATGGAAAACAAGTCGCACCAGATGGTTGCGGACGAGTTGGACATTCCTCTTGGCACCGTGAAAAGCCGGGTTCGCCTGGCATTGAATAAACTGAAAGTGATTTTGCAGGACCAGAACGTATGACACGGCACCATCCCGACAGCCTGAGCCTGATGGAGTACAGCGCAGGTAACCTGAGCGAGCCCCATGCCCTGTGCATCAAGCTCCACCTGGACAAGTGTTCCCACTGCCGCAGCCGTGTGGACACGCTTGATAGCCTTGGGGCTGTGATGATGGAGCAGCAGCCAAAGGTGACTGTCTCTGAAAGCATGTTCGACAGCATTCTTTCAAAGATCGACAGCGAGCCGGCAGCTGAGCCTGCGGCAGCGGCTGTCCCGAGGGTCAGCGCCCTTCAGAAGCTACTGGGTGAAGATCTCAACAGCTTGCCGTGGAAGCGCCAGCTGGGCGATGTGAGCGTCCTGGACATCACCGATCGGTTCCCCGGTCAGAAAGAACAGGTTGTGCTCCAGAAGCTCGCTGCCGGCGGCAAAGCGCCTGCCCACACGCATCGCGGAGAGGAAACGACCATCGTCCTTCAGGGTGCGTTTGCAGACCAGAAAGGCGTGTTTAACCAGTGGGATTTCGTGGTCCTGAACGATGAGGACGAACACAAGCCCGTGGCGGTTGGTTGCGAGGACTGTATAACACTCTCCGTGTTGAGTGCTCCGGTGAAGCTCACGGGTACCTTTACCCGGATGCTCAATCCTTTTATTCGGTAACCTTCCACCGAATGACGGACACAAAAAAGGGGCGATGGAAATCGCCCCTTTTTTGTAGTCGACAACAGGGTTGCCCGAACTACCAGGGCAGCTCTGTACCATCCCAGCTCAGAAACTTTCCGTTATCATCCTCCCCCAGTCCATCGAGCACCTCCAGAAGGTTGGTAGCCGTCTCCTCTGGAGTATGCACGTTAAGCTTGGCGAGAGATTGGCTGAACGGTTCGCTCAACGCCGATTCGGTCGTGCCAGGATGCAGGGATACGCAGGCTAGCGGCTTGCACCGGCGCGGCAACTCAATGGACAGGTTGCGAACGAGCATATTCAGCGCCGCTTTTGAACTACGATAGGCATACCAGCCGCCAAACCCGTTGTCGGTTATCGAGCCAACCTTGGCGGAAATAGCCACCACCCGTTTGAATGCCCGATGTCGCAACCATGGCAATAGCGCCTGGGTCAGCAATCCGAAACCGGTTGCGTTGACAGCAAACGCACGCGCCATACTCTGCGGATCGAGGTCTTCAAGGCGCTTTTCCGGGAACATATCCGGCCCGTGAAGCAGCCCCGCGGCATAAATAAAGCTATCAATCCCTTCCTCCCTGTTTAGCAGCGATTCCAGTGCCTCAGCAATCGCACCGGGCGCGGCACTGCCTTCGGCATCCCAGGGCAGCAAAGTGATGCGCTGATGGCTGCGCAAAGCGTCCGGCGCATTCTCCGGATCACGGCACAACCCGATCACCCTGGTTTGGGAATCACGCTCAAGCAACCGGCTTGCCAAAGCGCCACCGATTGCGCCGGAAACCCCGGCTATCACCACTTGTTTCATTTGATACCTCCTTGGTTCAGGAGGACATACGAAAATTCTATCGTCCAGACTGCCAAAACGGTGAACCAGCGCATTAAAACGGGCGTATGAAACCAGTGTTCAAATTATCTTCGGGTCGCTGCCGAATGCCGCAGCGCTCCCGTTAAAACGGCGCACCTAGGAGAGTATCCATGCAATACCAGGCTCCGGCGAATGACCTTCGCTTTCTGTTGTTTGATGTATTGGGCGCAGACCGGCTGCATGAGCTGGAAAAATACGCCGATGCCACCCCGGATCTGATTTCCGCGGTCATCGATGAGGCTGGCAAACTGGCTGCTGAGGTTATCCAGCCCACCAACCAGGCCGGCGACCGCGAGGGCTGCACCTACGATCCTGAAACCCACTCTGTGAAAACACCCGAGTGCTTCAAGGACGCCTACAAGAAGTTTGTCGAGGGCGGCTGGACCGCGCTGGACGCACCCCTTGAATACGGCGGCCAGGGCCTGCCACACACCCTGAAGTTTGTGGTGGATGAAATGGTCTGCTCCACCAACCTGTCTCTGGGCATGTACCCCGGCCTGACTCACGGTGCCATTAGCGCCCTTTATGCCCACGGATCCGAGGAACTGAAAAAAACCTACCTGGAAAAGCTGATTTCCGGTGAGTGGACCGGCACCATGTGCCTGACCGAGCCCCAGTGCGGCACCGACCTGGGCCTGATTCGCACCCGCGCAACACCGAACGACGACGGCAGCTACGCCCTCGAAGGCACCAAGATCTGGATTACCGGTGGCGAGCACGATCTGGTGGACAACATCGTGCATCTGGTTCTGGCCAAGCTGCCCGGCGCGCCGGATACCACCAAGGGAATTTCCCTGTTTGTGGTACCCAAGTTCCTGCCGGAATCCGGGGAGCGAAACCCGGCCTTCTGTGGCGGCCTTGAGCACAAAATGGGCATCAAGGGTTCTGCAACCTGCGTCATGAACTTCGAGGGCGCCACAGGCTGGCTTGTCGGCGAGCCGAACGATGGTATGCGTGCCATGTTCACCATGATGAACGAGGCGCGCCTGATGGTTGGTATGCAGGGCCTGGGCCTGGCCGAAATGGCCTACCAGGAAAGCCTCGGCTTTGCCCGTGAGCGCCTGCAGAGCCGTTCACTGAGCGGCCCGAAGAACCCCGATGGTCCCGCAGACCCGATCATCGTGCATCCGGATGTACGCCGAATGCTGATGCGCCAGAAAGTTCTGAACGAGGGCATGCGTGCTCTGGCCCT
Organism: Marinobacter sp. L-13; assembly: GCF_056857715.1. NCBI lineage: Bacteria > Pseudomonadati > Pseudomonadota > Gammaproteobacteria > Pseudomonadales > Marinobacteraceae > Marinobacter > Marinobacter sp. L-13. Next base: position 47,612 of record NZ_JBSXNQ010000056.1, on the reverse strand, counting down.
GTTTGCTGGCCACCAACTGGATCTCTCTGTCGCCCATCCAGACGAGACCGTTCGGGAATCCGCGGACGATCTGGTTCAACTGCTTACCCCGGTGGTGAAGTCGTTCCTGACAGACGAAGGCTTCAACAACGCCAACACCGGGCTGCAGGTACTGGGTGGCTCGGGCTTCACCACCGACTGGCCGCTGGAGCAGCTGGTTCGTGACGGCCGGATCGCCAGGATCTACGAGGGCACCAACGGCATTCAGGCCATGGACCTCGTGGGCCGCAAGCTGAGTCTGAAAGGCGGTCAGTTGGTGCGCACCCTCTTTGGCACCCTGAGCGGATATCTGAAGGACAATCCGGAAGCGCCGCACCGTGAAGAGCTGAAAAACGCCATGAAGGCGCTTGAGACAGCCACCATGTGGCTGGCCAGCAACGCACCGAAAGATCCGGAGCAGGCGGGCGCCGCCGCGACACCGTATCTGCGCCTGATGGCGCTGACGGTCATCGGTTACCTCTGGTCCAGGATGGCAAACGTTGCCAACGAACAGCTTGCCGCCGGCGAAGGTAACAAGCCCCTGCTCGAGAGCAAGGTTGTCTCTGCCCGCTTCTACTTTGAAAAGCTGCTTCCGGAAGTCGACTGGCTGCTGGGTGACATTCAGAGTGGCAAGGACAGCCTGATGGCGTTCTCGGACGACCACTGGGCCGCGTGATCCGCTATCCGGCCAGTGCTCCCAAGGCCTGGCCGGAAATGACCGATCAATGACAGCTTGTGACCTTCAGGTGAATGCACTGGCCATTGATAATGATCACGTTGATTAGTGTCTCTGAACTAGTCCCGCCCAGCTCCCCGTCGGACTGGGCACTTTGAAAGCCACGCCCTGCGTGGCTTTTTTTATGGTCCTTTTTTGTCTGTGCGGTCACTGGGTTACAATTGCGATCTTTGATTCTGTCCGGTCTGCGACCGGACCTGCACGGGGACACCATGAACGCCGACGATTACGCTTTCCGCTTTGGTGGCATCGAACGACTCTACGGGCGCCGGGCCCTGGAAGCCTTTCGTCACGCCAATATTGCTGTGGTCGGTCTTGGCGGGGTCGGGTCCTGGGCCGCTGAAGCCCTGGCCCGAAGTGGCGTTGGTACCATCACCCTGATCGACATGGACGATGTCTGTGTGTCCAACACCAACCGCCAGCTCCACGCCCTGGAAGGCCAGTACGGCCGTACCAAAACCGACGCCATGGCAGACCGGTTGCGGGCGATCAACCCGGAAGCCGACATTCGGGTGCATTTCGGCTTCCTGACCACGAAGAACGTCAGCGAGCTGATCACCGAAGACATGACCGGGGTGATCGACGCCATCGACAGCGTCAAAGCCAAGGCCGCCCTGATTGCCCACTGCCAGCGCCGGAAAATTCCTCTGGTCTGTGCCGGCGGCGCAGGCGGACAGATCGACCCCACTCAGATCCAGGTGGCAGACCTCAGCAAAACAACCCAGGACCCACTGCTGGCCAAGGTTCGAAACCTTCTGCGGCGGGAATATGGCTTTTCCCGGAATCCAAAGCGGCGCTTTGGCATTGAGGCCGTATACTCCCTCGAGCAGCTGACGTATCCTGCCGGAGACGGGGAAGTGTGCCTGCAGAAACCGGCCACCGACGGTCCGGTGCGCCTGGATTGCGCCTCCGGCTTTGGCGCCGCCAGCCCGGTGACCGCCAGCTTCGGTTTATTTGCGGCTTCCCGACTCCTGAACCGGATTGCCCGGCGCGCCAACCAATAGATCAACGGAACTGAAACCATTATGCCAGTCAGCACTGTCCTGCTTCTTGCCAGCATTGGCGTTTTATCATTGTTCTGCCAGTGGCTTGCCTGGCGCGTGCGTATGCCCGCCATCCTGTTCCTGCTGGCTGGCGGCATTGCCGCCGGGCCTGTTCTCGGCTTCCTGTCCCCGGAAGTGGTTTTCGGGGACCTGCTGTTCCCGGTCATTTCCCTCGCCGTTGCCATCATCCTGTTCGAAGGCAGCCTGACCCTGCGCTACGAGGAAATCCGCGGCCACGGCAAGATGGTCCGCAACCTCATTCCGGTAGGCTCCATTGTCACCTGCATCATCGGCACCCTTGCCGCCCGGTGGCTGCTGGATGTCTCCTGGGCGGTCGCCCTGCTGTTTGGCGCCATCTCGATTGTCACCGGCCCGACCGTGATTGCACCGCTGCTGCGGTCCGTACGACCGGACTCCAAACTGGCCAACATACTTCGCTGGGAAGGCATCATCATTGACCCGGTCGGGGCACTGCTGGCGGTCCTGGTGTTCGAGGGGATTGTCTCCTGGGGCCAGGGCAACGTGTTTGGCCACTCGCTGTACATATTCGGCAAGACCCTGGCCGTGGGTTTCCTGATGGGCGCTGGAGCCGGTTATCTCAATGGCATCGTGTTGCGCAAACACTGGATTCCCCAGTACCTGCATAACGCCGGCACCCTCACCTTCATGCTCGGCGTGTACGCCATCTCGAACGAACTGGCCCATGAGTCGGGCCTGTTGACGGTGACGGTGATGGGCATCTGGATGGCCAACATGAAGCAGGTGCCTATCGAGAGCATTCTGGAGTTCAAGGAATCCCTGAGTGTTCTCCTGATTTCGGCCCTGTTCATTATTCTGGCGGCGCGGGTTGAGTTTGCGGCGATTGCCGAATTGGGTTGGGGCCTGGTGGCTGTGCTGGCCCTGCTGATGCTGGTAGCCCGCCCCCTGAGTATTTTCCTGTCGGCCATCGGCACCAACCTGAACTTGCGGGAAAAGCTATTTCTGAGCTGGATCGCCCCCCGGGGCATCGTCGCGGCCGCGGTGTCAGCGCTGTTCGCTTTCCAGCTGCAGAAGTTGGGTTATGAGAGTGCCGGCGCCCTGGTACCCCTGGTGTTTATGCTGATTATCGCCACCGTTACTCTGCAGAGCCTCACCGCACGGCCGGTTGCCCGCCTATTGAAGGTCGCGGAACCAGCGGAATACGGCTTCCTGATCCTGGGCGCCAATCCGGTGGCCCGTATGATTGGCATGGCCCTGAAAAAGTATGAGGTGCCCGTGACCCTGGCGGACACCAACTGGGAAAACGTCCGTCAGGCCCGCATGGAGAACCTGCAGGTGTACTTCGGCAACCCGGTTTCCGAGCATGCATCGACCCATCTGGACCTGACAGGCATCGGTAAGCTGCTGGTGATCTCCCCGTACAAGCACATGAACTCACTGGCCACGTACCACTTCCTGGACTGGTTCGGAAACAAGTGCGTGTTCAGCCTGGCCGAAGGTGATCAGGACCAGAAGGCCCGGCATCAGACGGCTGAAAAAATACAGATGACCCGGGGCCTGTTCGATGGCGTCAGCTACGCCAAGCTGGCCAGTCTGGTGAGCCAGGGCTACACCGTAAAGACCACCCAGTTGAGTGAGGAATTCGGTTACGAGGAGTTCCTGAACAAATACCAGAACCAGGCCCTGGTGCTGTTCACGTTCGACAGCAAGGAACACGTCGCCCCGGTTTGCAGCATGAAAGACCTGAAACCGGAAAACGACTGGATCCTGATCAGCCTGGTACCGCCCCAGGCCCGCAAGGAGCGCAAGGAGAAAGAGGGAGGAGAACCATCGGCCAGCCAGGATCAACCGGCCGATCAGGAACCCTCATCGACAATCTAGCACCAGCTTGCCGCGCACGTGCCCGCCTTCCAGCAGTTCGTGGGCCTGCGCGACATCGTCCAGCGCGAACGCCTTTTCGATGTGCACCTTGACGTCGCCGTCCTCAATCAGCTCGGCAATCTCATCCAGGTGAAACACGTCGGGACGCACAGTCATGCCATGGGCGCGTAAACCCATTTCCTCGGCAGCACTGATGATTTCGTCGGCGGTAACCGTCGGGATGGTCACGAGGACTCCATGTTCGCCGAGCGTGTGCAGGGAGCGTTTGCCGGTATCACCGCCAACAAGGTCCAGTACCACGTCCAGACCATAGCACTCTTCGGCGATATCCGTGTTGCGGTAGTCAATCACCTCGTGGACCCCGAGTTCCGCCAGGAAATCCCGGTTACCGGCCGAGGCCGTTGCAATGACATGGGCACCGCGCTCCAATGCAAACTGCACCGCAAAATGCCCCACGCCACCGGCGCCGGCGTGGATCAGGATTTTCTGCCCCGACTCAAGTTTCGCCATCTCGAACAGAGCCTGCCATGCGGTCAGTGCCGCCAGGGGCAAGGCACCTGCAGACACCAGGTCCAGTTCTTCCGGCACGATGGCCAGTTCATCGGCCGCGGCCAGGGCATACTGCGCATAACCGCCACCGCCGGCCGGGAATCCGACCATGCCCATGACCCGGTCACCGGGCGCCAGGGTGGTCACGTTGGCACCTACTCCGACAACCTCTCCGGCGACATCGTAACCGGGCGTCCACGGCAACGAATTCTCGATCTGCCGCGCCGCGAAACCAAGCCCCTTCCGGGTTTTCCAGTCGATCGGATTGAGCCCGGCACCGTGCACCCTGACGAGCACCTGATCGTCTCCGGGGACTGGCACATCGGCCGAGACCACTTGCAGGACGTCACGCTCACCAAAGCGATCGTAGATCACATGGCGCATCGTGGCTTCAGCGTTCTGATCGGCAGTATTTTCCATGAAGATCTCCGGACAACAGGTTAAACGGGATTGGCTTTGAACAAGATTAGCTGAAGTAAAGCACAAAAGACCTCGGGTGACCTACAGCCCTTTGCCTCCGGCTACCACAGCGGAACCGAGAATCTCGGCGAACTCTTTGGGCGCACGGGCAGGCCGCTGGCTTTTCAGATCAACACAGGCGTGAGTGGAAACGGCCCTGACCAGGGTTCTGCCATCCGAGGGACGAACGAGCTGGAACTGCCGTGCAGACCGGAACCGACCATCATAATCGGTGAGCCAGGTCCCCAGAACCAGTTGATCGCCGGCGTTCGCCGAGGCCAGGTAATCGATTTCCGTGCGGGTAATGGCCATCGCCTTGCCGGTTTTCTCGTGCAGCTCCCAGGTCATACCCAGGCTTTCTATGTGGGCCCAGCTGACGTCTTCCAGCCACCGTACGTAAACAACGTTGTTAGCGTGCCCAAGCCGATCGGTATCCTCGGGCCGCACCGCTATTTCGATCGTGAAAGGCGCCGGCAGATCCCAGTCAATATCGTGTTGCAGCATCAGTTGCTGTCCCCCAGACCCGGAATGGCCTGCAACGGTAGCCGACCAATACGATCATTGTGAAGTGAACCAAAGTACAGGTTGCCATCGTGAGGATTCACCGAGGTGATTTCCTGCAGATGGGTCCCCCGAGTGTCGTGGAGACTGGTAATAACCTCACCGTCCCGGTCGAACGCGATCACAAGACCATATTCTTGTGGCGCAGGTTTCAGGCTGCTCGGGAGTTTAGCCACCAGATCCTTGAGCCAGGGCCGGGGGTGCATGGCGTCCATCCTCGAATCTCTGAGGGTAGGAAACGCCACCCAGTAGCGCCCCTGATCATCCACCGCGAGGTTATCGGGAAAACCGGGCAGATTGTCGGCAAAGACTTCCGCCTGGCCGGCTTTGGGCCCGTGAATCCAGTATCGGAGGATGCGGTATTTCCAGGTTTCGTTAACCAGCACATAGTCGCCCTCCGGAGATACCGCAACACCATTGGCAAAATGCAGGTTGGCCAGGAGAACCTCGGCCTTGCCGGTTTTTGGAGAGTAGCGGAGCAGGCGGCCATGGGGACGCATTTCCAGAAGATCCAGCATGTATTCCGGCTGATGGAACTTGGAGCTGGCGTCGGTGAAATAAATGCGCCCGTCATCGGCAATGTCGACGTCATCGGTGAAGCGGAACAGCGTTCCCTCCGCCTCGCGGGCCAGTACGGTGATCTCGCCCTCAGGACTGATAGACAGCAGCCCCCGCCAGGAATCTGCAACGATGAGATTGCCCTGGCTGTCAAACACCACGCCCAGGGGCCGACCATCGGTGGACAACCAGTTTTCAACCCGGCCATCCGGGAACACCCGCACGATGAAGCCATCCTGGGTGCCGGTATAAAGCACACCATCCTCGCTCACGGCTGTATCCTCGGGGCCGTATACCTGGCCCCTGGCGATCAGGTCCGCAAGCCTCAGGCGCTCATTTGGCGCAACCTCACCGGTCAGCGGAGGCGGCGATGGGGGGTTCCAGGCTTTGCTGTCGACGGGCGAGGGAGTCAGCAGGAAACTGCCAAGCAGCAGGAAGACAACCAGCAAACCCACCATCAGCCATTTCATACACTCTGCCCGCCTGTTGTTGTGTCCATTCCGTGTGTCAGCGATTGGCCCACCTTAGCAGACGGGCCGGTGAGCAGGAAAATGCCCTACGCAGGACACCATCATTCATCGGCGCTGAGGAAACGGCGGCACAGGGCAGCAAAGGAGTCGGCTTTCTCAGCGTGCAGCCAGTGGCCGGTCCCCTGGATAATACGCAGCTGTGCCTGCGGGAACAGTCGCTGGATATCATCCCGGTGTTTTTCCTGGATGTAGGCCGAATCCGCGCCCTTCAGAAACAGCACAGGACCATCAAACGGGCCATCACCCTCCGGCGCCCTGGCCAGATGTTCATAGCAGGCATCGATAACCGGCAGATTGAGCCGCCACCGGAACATTGGCCCGCCCTCCTGCTGGTCTTCGCGGGGAATCCGTTCCAGGTTTTTCAGCAGGAACTGGCGAACACCCGGCTCTTCGACAAAATCTGCCATCAGCCTGTCTGCGTCCTGACGGGAACGCACACCGGTCAGATCCATGCTGGTCAACCCGTCCAGAATAGCATCGTGCCGGGGTTTGTAGTTTACCGGGGCAATGTCGGCCACGATCAGTTTTTCCACGCGCTCCGGAGCCTGGAGGGCAACCTGCATCGCCACCTTGCCACCCATGGAATGACCCAGCAGGCTCACCTTGTCCAGCGCCTGGGCGTCCATGTAGGCGATGACGTCGGCGGCCATGGCCGGATAGTCCATGGTATCCGTGTGGGGCGAACTCCCGTGGTTGCGCTCGTCCAGTGCGTGAATCTGCCACTGGTCTTCCAGACGGCGGGCGATACCCCCCAGGTTGTCCAGGGAGCCGAACAGCCCGTGCAGCAGTATCAGGGGCGGGCCTTCGCCGGTAATGCGGTGGTTCAGCGCAACAGTCATGGGCAGTCAGTCTCCGGATTGGTCTGCGTTCTCAGACCGGATACATTACCACTGCCAGTCTTGCGAGCAAGTGCCGGTATTAGCGGTCATTTTCCGTGGACGAAAAAAAGCCGGGCAAAGCCCGGCTTGAAGGTCATAGACGTGACGTCTGAAGGATCAGCAATAGAAGATGCTGTTCAGATACTCGGCAAGCTCAATCACGTTTTTACGCTCAAGCTCGGTATGAGGTACGAAAATTTCCTGTTCCATAAAACACCTCCTGATTGCTTTTCCATTGCTTCAACCTGATACGTTGATGCTATCGTTAAAGCCACGGGTAACCCTTGACAGGCGGTTGCACCCACTTGACATTTTGTATCAGTCATCATGACAGGTCGTTAACTATCAACGTGACATCTGCCCAATCAGACTCCACCAGCGCACCCCTGGTCGCTGCCTCCAGCACGCTGGCGCTGGTTCACTATCTGGAACGCCAGGGTGTTCTCAATGCGCCACGGGTGGAACAGCTGACCGGGCTGGCCATGTCGGAGCTCACCGACCCGGACCGGCGCGTGCCCGCCGATGCCCATTACCGGCTGTGGGAACACGCCGAGCTGGTAACGGGCGATCCGGCTGTCGGGCTGCACGCCGGAAAAGTGGTGGATCCCGAGCGGATGGGACTGGTCGGGCATGTGTTTTTCAACTGTGACACCCTGGGTGAAGCCGTTACCCAGTACGTGCGCCTGCATCGGCTGATCAACGAGTCGGTATTCCTGAGCTTCGAACAGACCGCCGACCAGGCCATTCTCTGCTGGCAACCGGACATGGCCGAACATTACTGCCGGCAGGATATGGACCGGACCCTGGCTGCGGCCATCACCCGCACCCGCCACTTCATTCATCCGGGCATCCGGGCGGAATGGGTAGAGATCGCCCATCCGGCGCCGGTGTACGCCGACGAGTACGAAAAGCTTCTCGGTGGCCCGGTGCGGTTTGATTGCGGTATTACCCGGCTGGCGTTCAACAGCCGGCATCTGGGGCACCCGATACCACGCCGCAATCCCTACGTGTATTCGGCAGTACTGAAGCAGGTCAATACGCTGCTGGCGAGGCTTCAGAGCCGCCGCTCGTTCGGCCGCAGGATTCGCCGACTGATCTCGAAGCAGATGGCGACCGAAAGAATCGATGCCGACAGCCTTGCCCGGCAATGCCATATGAGCCGCCAGACGCTCTACCGCAAGCTCAAGAAGGAAGGCCTGAGCTTCCATGGCCTGGTTGAGCAGGTTCGCCAGGACAAGGCGCTCAGGTATGTTGCGGCCGACCAGTACGCTCTGGGTGAAATTGCTTTTCTGCTGGGTTTTTCAGAGCTCAGCGCCTTCAGCCGGGCGTTCAAGCGCTGGACCGGCACCTCACCGGCAGAGTACCGGGCAAGGCATCTGGCCACATCGGGGCCCTACGGCCACCAGGCAGATGAGGGAGCGCAATGATGGACGAGCTGTCTCTCGTTGCACTGGTGGTCGGGGCCGTTTACCTGGGCGCATTTGCCTGTATTTACCGTATTCTTCTGACCTATCGGACAACACAGGGTGCCATTGCCTGGGTCATTGCCCTGATCGGCCTGCCCTACCTGGCTGTGCCCATGTTCGTGCTGTTCGGGAGGCATCGGTTTGGCGGCTACGTGAAAGCCCGACGGCTTGGCGACGAATCCCTGACCAATCTGCTGAACCGGTTCGAGCAGCAAACAACCTCCATACCCATCCCCGCCAGCGAACGGTTCACCGACGAACTTCAGGTGCTCTGCCGACTGGGCCGGCAGCCGTTCACCGATGGCAACCGATGTACCCTGCTCAGGGACGGTGAGGCCACGTTCGAGGCCCTGTTCGAAGCCATGGAAGACGCCGAGCACTATATCCTGCTGGAATTCTACATCGTGCGGTCAGACCGGGTTGGCCGCCGGATCAAGTCAATTCTCGAGCGCAAACTGGCCCAGGGTGTGGAAGTCTGGTTTCTGTATGACGACATTGGCAGCGTCTGGCTGCCGCGCAAGTACCTGAACCAGCTCGCCGCCGCCGGCGCCCGCGTGGCCTCGTTCGGTAACGGCAACATCCGCCGGAGGCGGTTCCAGATCAATTTCCGGAACCACCGGAAACTGCTGGTCTGCGACGGCAAGATCGGCTTTGTGGGTGGCATCAACCTGGGAGACGAATACCTGGGCACTGCCATGGACCAGGAACCCTGGCGCGATACCCACTGCCGGATTGAGGGTCCGGCCGTCACCGGCCTGCAGCTGGCATGGCTGGAAGACTGGAACTGGGCCAGCAACGATTTTCCCAGCCTCGACTGGGCGCCGGTCGACAACCAGCCCGGCGACGACGAGGTGCTGATGCTGCCAACAGGACCCGCGGACAGCTGGGAAACCTGCACACTGTTTTTCCTCAATTGCATCAATAATGCCCGCACCCGGCTCTGGATCGCCTCGCCCTATTTTGTTCCGGATTTCCAGATCATGAACGCCCTTCAGTTGGCGGCGCTTCGGGGCGTGGACGTACGAATCCTGATTCCGGAGAAATCGGACAGCCGCCTGATTGGCCTGGCGGCTTACTCTTACCTCGTCCAGGCCTGCAAGACCGGCATCGGCATCTATCGCTACCAGCCTGGCTTCATGCATCAGAAAGTGATCCTGGTGGATGATCGATACGCGGCGGTGGGAACCGCCAACATGGACAACCGCTCGATGCGACTGAATTTCGAGATCACCGCCATAACCACCGCAAGGCATTTCATCCGGAGTGTGGAATCCATGCTGGAACACGATCTGGACAATTCCCGCCTGATGATCGAGAGCGACTACAAGGATCGGTCGATCCTGTTCCGCCTGTGTTGCCGGGCCGTCCGCCTGCTGGCGCCACTGCTATAGGCCATCCGCCCACTGGCTCCGGAATAGCCGATGTGCGACTATGCCAGGACGATTCAGCCAGTATGCAGTAGCGACAGATCACCATGAATGCCTTCAAGCCCAGAGAAACACTGACCGAACAGGTCGCACGCCACATCGAAAACCTGATTGCCTTTGGCCAGCTGCGCTCCGGTGAACGGATCTACGAGGGCGCCATGGCGAAACAGATGGACGTCAGTCATGGATCCATACGGGAGGGCTTGCTGCTGCTGGAGAAGCGGCATCTGGTCCGCAACGTACCCCGCAAAGGCGCGTTCGTGACTCCGCTGGATGAATACTTCGTTCGCAGCCTGTACGAGACTCTGGAGCTCTACCTCACCCACACCGGTCGCAAGCTGGTGCGTCACTGGCAGCCCGAGGACATGGCCCGGCTGGAGAGCCTGTATGAGCAGATGCAGGCCTGCTACAGGAAAAACGATCTTATGGCGTTTCTGGAGCTGGGCATTGAGTACACCAAGGCATCGCTGGCCTATGCCGACAACTACTTCATTGTCTCTGCCATTGATGACCTCTGGCCTTCGGCAAAGCGCTGTGCCTTCGTCGCCTTCCAGGAAGGAGGCAATCGTGTCATTGAGGACAACCTGTCCCACATGGAACAGTCAATCAGTGCCATCAAGGATCGGGATGAGGATCGCCTGGCAGACATCCTGCACCGCTATGCCCTGCAACAATGCCAGCAGGTTCTCACTGCCATTGAAAAGACCGGCAGCAGAACGGCCTGACGGCACTCAGTAAAAGAGCTGGGTGAACGAGAAACCAATGTTCAGGTAGGCCGTCCAGTTGTCTTCGTTGTTGTAGGCTGCGGCCACCTGAACCGGGCCGAGGAAGGTATCCACGCCGGCGAATACGCTGGACGATTTCACCGAACTGTCCCAGCTCGCCTCATCCAGAGAGGGCCAGGCATTACCCGCCTCGAACCCGGCGCCAACGAACCAGGGCAGCAGCGGGCCGCCAAAGGTCTGGCTGGCATAGGCTGAAACCATTAACGCGTTGTCTCCGGTAATCTCACCCGGCGCGTATGCCGATAGCCGGCGGAATCCACCCAGGCGGACGGCATTTTCAATTCCGGGAGTGCCCCGGGTTACCGCATGGCCGAAGACCAGTCCGGTCAGGGTCAGGCCTTTCCAGCTTCCGGTTCCCAGCGCCAGGCCGGTTACCGAATCGAACTCCCGGTCGGATCCCAGGCCCTCCCGTTCAAAACGTCCACGGAGGCCGGCAAAGCCACCGTCGCGAGGATAGAAAGTATCGTCCAGAGAGTCGTGTACCAGTTGCACGGCCAGCCCACCCTGGTGCACCGACCCCTCCGGCGCTACCGGTTGCCCGATCTGCTCGTCAACCGTCGCATAGCCCCGCGCATAGATCAGGCGAACTTCGGCATTGCCGCCGATTTCCATGCCCAGTGCCAGATCCGCTTTCCGGAAGGTCACATCCACCTCCGTAACGCGGGTTCCGGCGGCATCAAACAGGCTGAAGGTATCCCGGGAGTACTCGCCACCGAGCACCAGAAAACGCTCATAGCCGTAATCCAGCGGCTGATACCACTGGCTGCGAACCCAGGGCTCGGTGCCCAGCTGAACACCGGTCTGCCACTCCCCGCCCAGGGCATTGAGCTCGGTCATTCGAAGGGAAGAGGCAAGATTGAACCGGGTTTCCCCGTCAAAGTTATCCTCATAACTCAAACCGAAAGACAGGTAGTTCGGCCCCCAGCTCTTCTCCTGGACGCGGATGGTCAGAACGGTTCCCTCGGGCAAAGACGAGGTCGAATAGGACACAATCTCGTAATAGCCAAGCCCGTAGATCCGTTTGAGGTCGGCTTCCAGGCGGGCGGTGTCCAGTGGCTCTCCGATTCTCTGCCGGATTCGTTCCTTGAGGAAGTCCCGGGCCAACCGACGACTGTCTTCGATCTCGATGCGTGACACGATACGCGCACCCGCGTCCTGCGCTGACACGCTGTCGCGCCAATCGGCCCAGGCCTTGCGGGATAATGCCAACGGACGCAGTTCGACGCCGTGTTCCCGGGCCGAGCTGGCGCCCAGCTCAAACAGAACCGGCGCATCGTAAAAATCAGCGGAGGTGTAGCCTTCGAGGTCGGGGCGGATCAGAACATCGTCTTCGGCGAGCAGATCCAGCTGCTGGTCGGTGTTCCGACGGGTCATGATGGTTGTGAGTTGACCGACAACGGAAAACGCGCCCCGCAGCTCGTCGGTTTCCATCAGACTGTCGGTAATATCCACTGCGATGATGATGTCGGCGCCCAAATCCCTGGCAACGCTGATGGGCAGGTTGTTGGCGACGCCCCCATCCACCAGCAACTGGCCATCACGTTCCACCGGCGCGTATACCCCGGGAATACTCATGCTGGCACGGATGGCCTCGGAGAGGTTACCGTCACCGATGACCACCTGCTCACCGGTCTCGAGATCGGTGGCAACCGCCCTGAAGGGAATGGGGAGCCGGTCGAAGTCTTCAACCAGGGCGGCGTTGTGGGTCAGCTCGTTGAGGATAAAACCTAGATTCTGCCCGGCAATCAGCCCGCCGCCGACACGCAGGCCATCGGCGCGAACACCGATGCCCGGGACCACCGGAAACCGCCAGTCATCCTGCTTGCGCCGAACCGGCTTGTAGACCCGGCCGGGATCGTCGCGAAAGCTGGAAAGCCAGTCCATCTCGATAAAGCGCTGCTCGATGTCACTGACCGGCATACCACTGGCATACAGGGCACCGACTGCGGAACCCGCGCTGGTGCCCACCACCAGATCAACAGGAACCCGCATTTCCTCCAGAACCCGCAGCACGCCAACATGGGCCATACCCTTGGCGCCGCCGCCACTCAGAACCAGCCCTACCTTGGGACGCTCCTCAGCCGAAGCCAGTGGTGCCAAGAGAATCATGATGACGGCGATCAGTCGAGGGGCATTCCGGCCCCAGGGGTTGCACTGGCTCACAATTGGGTTATTTCCGCTCGGAGGAGTCGTCCGCCAGTGACAGGTGGGATACGTCAGGTATCATCGGCGGCGGCAGGTCACGCTCGACACCCAGATCACTGCCAGCCGGAGCAAGGCTCCACTCGTCCAGATGCTGAAACATCGGTGGCTCCACTTCGGTCTTCTCTGTCAGGTTGACCCCGACCGGATCCAGACTCAGACCGGAGCCGGAAAGTATCGTATCCACCTTCTCGCCCGCCACCGGCAAACGATCGCCAGGCTCGGTTTCAGGAACCCCACGGCGCTGCCCTTCCGCCGGCGGGGCAGAGGGCGCCGGCTGCGGACGGGGCTGACTTGCGGGGGCCGACGGGGCTGGCTGTGGTGCCGCACTGGCAGCAGGCCGGGCGTCAGCCATCGGCTGGACATAAGCTACCATGCCGTGCTTTTTCAACACCGCCCGGTATTTTTCAGCCTGAACCTCTTCCAGCTTGTTGCGAATAACCACCGGCTGACCACTGAACATGCGATCAACCTGATCAAGAGACGCCTTGAACAGGGTTCTGGCATTGTTGCGCGCCGTTTCCAGATCCGTTCCGGGAACGCATTCCCCTTTAAAGACAAGCTGAAACATGCGTTTTCCTCTCTAAGTCCGTCTTACCCACATCATAGTTGATCGTGCACCGGACCGGGAGCCCGAAAGCCCGGTCGTCACTGTATCGAGACTGCAAACAATTGAAAAATTAATGTCACATATCACGCAAAATGCGACAGACTCTGCAATAATCAACGGTAACCAAACTTTACACTTGGTTACAGATTAACCGGAATGTCACCAGGGAGTGGCCTCCAATGACGATCACACGCTCACTTCGCCTCGCTGCCACAGCCCTTTTGCTGTCGGCACCGCTTGTTCATGCCGAAAATCTTGATGTACTCATGAGCCAGGTGTTTCCGGAAGCCCAGGCGACCTATATCGGGTACGAGAGCGTTGAACGACAGGATATCCCCGCCAGCGCGGCGGTCGAGCGCAAATACCTGATTGTGGATTTCCGCCTGGCTTCTAACGACATGGCATCTGAACAGCTTCAGGCCAGCGTGCACAAGGTCTGCATGACTCTGCTGAAAGACCGCGACCTGATCCGCCAACTCTCGGATTCCGGTTACGACATGGTCTCGGTCGCTTTCGACCGTCGCTCGCAGTTCGATTGTCTGTAACCCACCCGGCTCTTACTCTTCGCGGCCGAGCAACTTCGGGAAAGCCTCAAGAGCACTGTTGACCGCGTCCAGGTTGAATGCCTCGACATCCGCAAGCAGCTTCTCCCCGTAACGGGTAACGGAACGTGACCGGAATCGCTGGCCCCAGGCCAGCACCCGGCGTGCAAAGTCTTTCATCTGCTCCGGATCGCCACTCTCTCTCACAGCTTCCCACTCGTCACCGAAATCCGCCGCGAGCTGTTCCCTGAGCCAGCCCCGCTCCTGCATGCTGAGAGTCTGGGCCAGCAGCCGGTCGGATTCCTTGGGAACGCCCTCGTCTTCCGCCTGTTCCACCGTCGCCTCAACCCGGGGCAAGGTCACCGTAAAGACCGAACCGGAACCTTGCTCACTCTCAACTTCCAGCTCACCGCCCATCATACGGGCCAGCTTCCGGCTGATGGCCAACCCGAGACCGGTTCCACCATAGCGCCGCGTATTCTGCCCCTCCTGCTGCTCAAAGGCATCGAAAATACGCTCCACCTGATCCGGCGGGATACCGATACCGCTATCGCTGACCGTGACGATCAACTTGTAATACTGGCGTTCCGGCGCTTCCGGGTTCTGTTCCGCTTCTGCCGACCGCTTCTTGAGCGGCTTCGCGGTTGCCCGAACTGTGACACCACCGTCGTGGGTGAACTTGATGGCGTTGCCGACCAGGTTGAACAGAACCTGCCGAAGACGGGTTTCATCCAGCATCATGGCGCCGGGCATTCGCGAGTCGACACTCACTTCCAGGGTTATGCCCTGCTCCCGGGCCCGCAGATCGAAAATGTGGCGAACATCATCCAGGAGACGACGGACCGATACGGCGGAATAGTCCAACCGCATTTTCCCCGCCTCGATTCGGGACAGGTCCAGAATGTCGTTGATCAGCATCAGCAGACTTCGACTTCCCGCCCGGATGGCGTCCAGGTAATTGCGCTGCTGCGGGTCGGTAACACTGTTGCTGAGCAGATCGCTATAGCCGATCACCGCGTTCATCGGCGTTCGTATTTCGTGGGACATATTGGCCAGGAACTCACTCTTGGCCAGGCTGGCGGCCTCCGCCTCCCGGGCCAACCTCTCGGCTTCGAGCTTGGCGGCCCGCAACTCGTCTTCGCTCCGGCGCAGGGCATTCTCCGACCGGATACGCTCATCCACCTCCCGCGACAACTTGCGGTTCCAGTACAGAAAGATCAGCACGACCAGGATGGCGATCAGCACCACCCGCCGCACTACGGTGTAATCGGTCTCCTGCTCGATATCCAGATGAATCCACCTGTTGTAGATGGATTCTGTCTCGCTGGCTTCGAGGCTGCCCAGCGCCTTGTTCAGCACCCGGTGCAGCTCAGGGTTGTCCTTGCGTACGGCCAGTCGCAGGTCGTACTGGTAGGGAGTAATGCTGGTAATCCTTAGGTTCGACAGTCCCAGCCGGGCGACTGTGTAACTGACCGCCGGAATATGGGTAACCATGACATCCAGGTCGCCGTTGGATAGTGCCAGAAGCCCCTCCTCCACCGTATCCATCGGGTAAAGATCCAGGTTCGGATGATTGATCAACAGGTAATCGTGGGCCGCATGCCGGTTCACCACACCCACCCGTTCCGTGCGGAGTTCCCGGAGATCGCCGATAAAGCGACCGTCGTCCCGGATGGCAAGGGCGATGGGCACGGTCAGATAGGCCCGGGTAAACAGAAATGCCTCTTCGGTGCGCGGCGTCCGGGACAACCCGGGAAGAATATCCACCTCGCCCGAACGCAGCTTTTCTTCAGCATCCATGCGGCTTCCAGCGACAGTGCGCGTAAACCGCACGTTCAGCTCGGTTTCCAGCCGGGTCAGCAAATCTGGAACCAGGCCGGTGGGCCGGCCGTCCTGGGTGTATTCAAACGGCGGCCAGTCCGCGCGAAACGCGACTTTCAGATCCGGATGCTGTTTGAGCCACTCCATATCCGATCCGGACAATTCCAGGCCACTTCGTTCAAGGGACGGCTGATCGGCCTGCAGCCATGACTGGCGGATGGTGCGGTGTTCGTTATGGCCGATTGCGGCAATGGCCTTGTTCAGCACCTGGTAAAGCAGGTCCCGATCGGTATCCACCCGCAACACCACATCTACCGGGCTGTTATCGAGCAGTACCGACAGACCGATCCCATTCACCATCGCCGACTGGAGGTAATCGGACACCACGGGCACCGGCGCCAGAAACGCATCGGCCTGCCCCGAAAGAATCTGGCCGACGGCTTCGCTGACGTTGCTGACCGGCACCGGCGTAAACTCCTCGACGGGGTCCAGCATGGGATACTGGTTGGGGTCACCGGCAATAACCGCAATCCGGCTGCCCTCAAGATCGGCAAGGGTCCGGATAGCCGCATCGCCGGCGCTGACGAACACGCCATAGGTAAGAGACATCAGGGGATCGGTGAAACGCTTGCCGGGCACCACCGGCATCCCCGGCATTCTTGTGGTCAGAACCGCATCGGTTGCCAGCTCACTCCTGACCGGGCCGCTATCCTGCCCGGTCTCGAGGACGATTGGCTCCATGGCGACGCCCAGTTTGTCGGAGAGCCGGGCAAGGTAGTCAATGTAGGTGCCCGCAAGCACGCCATTGCCGGTATCGAAAACCAGCGGCACCTGATCGCTGCGGAGACCGATACGAAACCGGTCCTGCCCTTCCAGCCAGGTCAACTCCTCTTTGCCTAGCACGGGGGCCGGCGATGCTTGCGGCGGTTCCGCCCGCAGGGGGGATTGAAACAGCGCCAACAGGCAGCATAGTAGAAAGGCAAGGGTAACCTTCACTGGATATCCTTAAGGGTTCCGCTACATTTCAGGGAACAATACCTGCAAACGCCATTGATTTCATTCAGGCAAACGGCCAACGGGAGACGAATGTCCATGGACACCAGCAAACACACCCTCAGTACTCTGTTCGAGCAGCTAGGCCTGGCGTCCGACGCCAAAAGCATTGAGGATTTTGTCGCCAGGTACTCGCCCCTGCCGAGCGAAGTTGCGATCCAGGATGCTCCCATCTGGTCCGAAAGCCAGTCTCACTTCCTGGAAGAAGGCCTGGAGGAAGACAGCGACTGGGCGGAGGTGATCGACGAGCTGGACGCAATGATGCGTCACTGAACGTCGGCACTGTCGCTGATCATCACCTGGTCCCGGCCGGCGTCCTTGGCCTGATAGAGGGCCCGGTCGGCCCGGTCGAACACCGACTCCTCGGTGTCGCCGGCAATGAATCCCGCGAGGCCGGCTGAGAAGGTCACAGTGACCGGCTCGCCGCGGAAGTGGAACGGCAGCTTGCCGACATGTTCCCGCAACTTGTCCACCACTGCTCGCGCGTCCGAAGGTTCGGTTTCCGGGAACAACACCACGAATTCCTCGCCGCCAAAACGAGCCACAAAGTCCGTGGTGCGCAAGCGATCCCTGAACTCTCTCGCAACCAGCTGCAACACCCTGTCGCCGGCCTTGTGACCATAGGAGTCGTTGATCCGTTTGAAAAGATCGATATCCAGCACACCGATGGTCAACGGATGGCTGTAGCGTTGCCAGCGGTTGTACTCGAATGACAGTCGCTCCTGCCAGGCTTCACGGTTGGGCAACTCGGTAAGCAGGTCGGTCATGGCCCGGAGCCTCTCCTTACGGACCTGTTCCTGCATCTGCTCGGAGTGGGCCTCCATGGCCGCCACTTTCTCCTGCATGGCCTCAAGCTGCTCGGAGAGCGCACGCTCGCGCTCGGATTCCTGGGTACGGAAACGGCCTACCGCCTGACCAATGGACTCAAGATGACGACTGACCGACTGTTTGAGATCCTGAAGGTCATCGCTCTCCTGCAAACGTTGCCCGACCCGCTCAATTTCCTCGCGGATCTCGCGATCAAGGTGCTCTGAGGCATCCAGCCGGCCGCACTGGGCCGAGGACTGGGCCGAGAAGTGTTCCTTCAACAGCTCCAGACGTTCATCAAGGCGTTTGAGAAAGGCTTCGAATTCTCGCTTGCTCCGGGTAACTGCAGCGATGACCAGCTCAGCCACGTGGTTCAGGCCTTCGCGCAATTCGTTCCAGTCGTTACTGGCAAGCAGAGATTGCTGCAGCGCCCGTGCCCGGGCCTCGGCGGCGGGCTCAAGGGAGACCTGGGTAAGCATCTGACCCAACAGCTGGCCCACACGGCGGGCAATGCGCAACCGCTGGACGTTGTCCTCGATATCCTGTTCATTGCCCGGGAGGGACTCCGGCTGCTCGCTGCTTTCCGGTAAAGGTTCCGCGCTGACCTGTTGCTGCTGTTGCTGGGACTCTTGCTCTGGCTCTCGCGCCAGACGGGAGAAAAAGGAAGGCTTCCTGTCGTTGGCCGACTGGCGCTCATCGAGCAAGGCGACCTGGCGATCAATCTGATCCTGCAAGTCCTTCCAGGCGTCCACATCTACCCGGTTCTTCCGCAGGTCCTTCCGGATGCGAGCCAGCAACCGATCCAGCTCCGGGGTCTGGCCTTCGGAGGCGAGACTGGTGCGCACCAGCATGCGTTCAAGGGTATTCCGCTCCGCCTTCCACTGCTTTTCCCGATTGTCTGCAGACTCGAGTTCCTGAAGGTATTTTTCCTTCCAGGACTGATCCGATGCCATGGAGCGCTCCCGCCTATCCTTGCTGTACTGTTGATGTGTGAAAAACCCCTAGATGACCCGTGCTGGTCTCAGGAACTCTCGTCACTGGTTTTACCATGATACCGATCGCGTCGTGCTCTGGGGTGACTCTGGTCATAAACCCGGGCCAAATGTTGAAAATCAAGATGAGTATAGACCTGGGTCGTGGCAATGTCGGCATGGCCCAGAAGTTCCTGTACGGCACGAAGGTCACCACTGGATTCAAGCATGTGGCTGGCAAACGAGTGTCGCAGCAGGTGCGGATGGAGCTTCTGGTCGGCACCGCGGCTGATTCCCCAGCGGCTCAGGCGGGCCTGGATACTTCGGTGGCTGAGTCGTTCGCCCCGCTGGCTGACGAACAGAGCAGCCTCACCGTCATTGGCCAGCGCCGCTCTGTACGGTAGCCAGGCCTGTATGGCTGCAATGGCTTTTCGTCCGACGGGCAGCAGCCGTTCCTTGCCACCCTTACCCATCACGCGAACCTCACCACTGCGCAGATCGACGGTATCCAGATCCAGGCTTGCCAGCTCCGCCAGCCGCAGCCCGGAAGAATACATCAGCTCGAACATACATAGATCCCGCACTTCCAGGGGATCGTCCGGCTGTCCGTCCAGTAGATGATTCAGTTGATCCACATCTGCAACGCGAGGCAGACGGCGGCCACTCTTGGGGGCCCGGATATCCAGCGCCGGATTATCCGATGCCAGCTTCTCCCTGAGCAGGAACTGGTAGAAACGGCGGGTCGCCGAGAGATGTCTGGCAATGCTCCGGCCTGACAACCCCTCCCGGCTGAGCGTCGCGACGTAGCGGCGCAGGTCGTGGTTGGTCACCCGTTGCCAGGCAACGAATCCACTGCGGCCCAGCCAGTCCGCCAGACGCAGCAGGTCGCGCTGGTAGCTGTCGCAGGTTCTTGGAGAATGGCGTTTCTCAGAAGCCAGGTGCCGGATAAATTCCGCCAGCGGCCCGGTCAGCTCATTGGGCACTGCCGGACTCTCCGGGGCTTCTGACACGTTAGCGGGACTCCGTCGCCATGTCGGTGACCGGAGCAGCCGCTGTGTGGCGCTGCACCATGGGCGGCAGCAGGCGGCTGAGTGTGTCGCTGATGTAGCTCAGGAACAGGGAACCCATGCTCTGGTCGAAATAGCCGGGCTGGCAGCTACCGACCGCAAACACGCCCGCCAGCTCGTCATGCCTCAGCGGCACCAGGGCGACCGAGGCAATGGGTTCTTCACGGTCCGGGAACAGAAACTCCCGTTCGCTCTCCCGGAACTGGCCGCACACGGCACGCTCACCTTCCAGCAGGCTGCCCAGGCGCTCACGGGCCGCAGAAGGACTGACCACATGCAGGGCGCCTTGAGAGGCCTCAGGCAGCTCAACATCGGTAAACAACAACACGGAAGCGGCGTCGAGACCGAAATCACCACGGATACTGTCATCAATGGCAGCAGCCATATCGTTGAGCGTCCGCGCTTCAATCACCTGCATCAGCAAACGCTTGCTCTTCTCGAACAACCGGTCGTTATGGCGGGCGATGGATACAAGCTCTACCAACTCCCTGCGCAGGGTGTCCCGCTGCTCCCGGAACAGATGCACCTGGCGTTCGACCAGCGAAATGGCCCGGCCACTGTCGTGGGGCAGGGTCAGGCTGCGCAGCAGCTCGTCCTGGTCGATGAAGAAATCGGGGTTGGCGCGCAGGTAATCCGCCACCTCTTCCCGGGTGAGCTCACCGGCCTTCTGGCGGGCCGTTTGTTCTGTCATGGAGTACTCCTGGCTGTCAGGATCGTTGTTTATGGGGGCGAGCGCTCCTGCGTCGACGACCACCAGAATCACCCGGCAGCCTCAACTGCCCCTCAAATACGCTGGTTGCAGGCCCTTCCATCATAACAGGGGTCCCTTCACCCTGCCATTCAATGACCAGAGGGCCACCCCGCAATTCCACTTCCACGCGGGCATCCAGCAGGCCTCGCAGGCAGCCGGCCACCACGGCGGCACAGGCACCACTACCGCAGGCGAGGGTCTCGCCCGAGCCACGCTCAAACACCCGCAGGCGGACATGGGTACGATCCAGAATCTGGAGAAACCCGATGTTGGCCCGTGCCGGGAAGCGGGGATGCCGCTCGAGCTTGGGCCCCAGCGTTTCCACCGGCGCCTGGTCTACATCCTCAACCAGCAGCACACCATGGGGGTTACCCATGGACAAGGCGCTCAGTTCCACTGTCTGGCCGTCCACATCCACGGTGTAGACATCCTTTCGACGGTCGGCGGCGAACGGAATGGCCGGCGGATTGAACTCGGGCACGCCCATATTGACCATCACCATGCCTTCCCGGCCGACACGGAGCTCGATCACGCCCTTGGCGGTCTGGACGCGGATGACCTTTTTGTTGGTCAGTCGCTGGTCCCGGACAAACCGGGCGAAGCAGCGGGCACCGTTGCCGCACTGCTCCACCTCGGACCCGTCCGCATTGAAAATGCGGTAGCGGAAATCGACATCCGGCAGCCCGGGCGGCTCCACCACCAGCAACTGATCGAAGCCAATTCCGAAATTCCTGTTGGCCAGTTCGCGGATCATCTCGGGGCGCAGACGAAAAGGCTGGCTGATGGCATCCACCACCATAAAATCATTACCCAGCCCATGCATCTTGGTGAATCGAAGCATGGGGCCCTGGGTCCGGCGTTGCTGTGTCATCTCCTCGCTCCCGCTCATTCCGGAAGGCAGCTCTCGGGTGCGAGCTGGTCTTCGAGAGTTTCACGGCGGCGGACCACATGCACCTGGTCGCCATCGACCATGAGTTCCGGCGGCCGGTTCCGCGTGTTGTAGTTTGAGCTCATGACAAAGCCATAGGCTCCCGCAGAGCGAACCGCCAGCAGATCCCCGGCCTGCAGGCGCAGGTGACGGTCCTTGCCCAGGAAATCGCCGGTTTCACAGACCGGACCAACCAGATCCCAGGCCTTTTCCTCACCATCCTGGTGTGGCTTGACCGGGATAATCGCCTGCCAGGCGCTGTACAGGGCCGGCCGGATCAGATCATTCATGGCGGCATCAATGATGGCAAAATTCCGGTGCTCGGTGCACTTCAGGAATTCGACTCTGGTAACCAGGATGCCAGCGTTGGCGGCAATGGATCGGCCGGGCTCCAGAATCAGCTCCAGTTTGCGGTCACCCAGGCGCTCGGCCAGCGCTTTCACGTAATCCGACGGCTGTGGTGGCTGCTCCTGGTTGTAGGTGACGCCCAGGCCACCGCCCATATCCAGGTGATGAATGTGGATGCCCTGGTCCGCCAGGGAATCAATCAGGGCCAGCACTCGGTCCAGTGCGTCGAGGAACGGTGACACGCTCGTCAGCTGTGAGCCGATGTGACAATCCACACCCTTCACGTCGAGATTCGGCATACCTGCCGCACGGGCATAGACCTGCGACGCTTCGGCAATATCAATCCCGAACTTGTTCTCTTTCAGACCCGTGGAAATATAGGGATGGGTACCGGCATCAACATCCGGGTTCACCCGCAGAGAGATCGGCGCCTTTACGCCGAGTTCTCCCGCCACCGCATTGAGCCTGTCCAGTTCGGTATCGGATTCGACGTTGAAGCAGCGCACGCCCACTTCAAGGGCCCGCTTCATTTCCCATTCCTGCTTGCCAACGCCGGAGAAGACCACCCGCGACGGATCACCACCGGCCCGCAGTACCCGCTCCAGCTCACCGGCCGACACGATATCAAAGCCGGCACCGAGCCGCGCGAGAACGTTCAGCACCGCCAGATTGCTATTGGCTTTAACGGCGTAGCACACCAGGTGCGGGTGATCCCGAAGAGCGTCATCATAGGCCCGGTAATGTCGCTCAAGCGTGGCGCGCGAATACACGTAGGCCGGTGTGCCAAAACGATCGGCAATGGCAGAGACAGGGATATCCTCGGCGTACAGCTCGCCGTCGCGGTAGTTGAAATGATCCATGAGTTTCCTGATTCGTTTAACGGGGCCGGGAGGCCATGGCGCTAGTCGCGGGTTTCTTCGCGATCGGGCTGCTCCTGGGCCGAATCCGGCCCGGACGTTATCGAAGCGGCCTGACTGTCACGGTACAACGGACCTTTCTGACCGCAACCGCTCACAACCAGAGCCAGCATCAACGTCATGATCGACAGAGTCCACGCTCGCATATCGGCTACCTACCCCTGAGTTCACTATGGGCGCAGTATACCTGACACCCGCCCCGGGCCGCGAGGTCAGCGAGTCCTCGCGAGGTGGCGGTTCAGGGAATCTTCCAGCACAGACCGGTAATACAGGTATTGGCTGGTCTGGATATCCTGCTGATACACCCGGGGGTCGAGGTCGTGGGGCAGGTGGATATCGGTCAGGTACACCGGGTAGACCTCATCGCTATGTCGGAGGGAGCGGATGTAGTGGGCCACTGCCGGAATCAACTGGTCGCCGTACTCCTGGACGCTGAATTCCTGGTCACCACAGAAAATGTCAAAGCGCAGGCGACTGTCGCCCTCGTGGATGCCCACGGCCTGCACCTCAAATCCGGGCAGAGGCACTCCCGAATCCGACTCCGGCCGGTACTCGGCCCGCCAGGCCCCGTCCCGCCGGACAATCTCGTAGCACTGGACGCCGGCCACAACGCCGGCGGAATCGGTATGGCGCAGCAATCGCCGCTCGATCAGGTTATCCAGGAAACGCAGTACCGGCACCAGCAAATGCCGTCGACTGGTCACCGCCTGTTCCCAGCTGAACACAGAACCCAGTTCGTCAACGACCCAGAGCCGGGCCTGATCGCCGAGAATACGATAAAACACCTGGATGTTGTCCGGTTCGCTGGCCAGGCAAACCGCCCGCAAGGCCGGCTCGTCCTGCAACGCGTAACGATCGAACACCACCGGCAGGTACCGCTCCTGGGGCAGCGCCAGATGCTCCATCAGCGCCTCAAAGCTGTCGAGTGCCACAAACCCCGGTTCCAGGCCGTTGAACTGGAGCAGGAAGTAGCGACGATCCATTTCAATCACATAGCGCAGCGGATGCGGGCCGGTACCTCCGGCAAAAAAGGGCCGGAGGACATCGGCAAACAGCTCCTGAACCCGGCGGGCAATGGCAGAGCCATGACCACGGTTGTGGCAGTGAACCTGAACGGCCGGCAATTCGTCGGGATTGGCTGCCACCGAGGCGAGAACATTCTTCAGGCACTGGATCAGTGTATCGCCCGCTGCGTAATGCTGGAGACTGACTTCATGCCAGCTGTTGAAGGTAATCTGGTCGATGCTGATGACCAGATTCTCCCGCCCGCCGCTAAAGCCCAGGGAATCGTGCCGGGAACTGAGCTTGTGAAGGCCCTTTTCCGTGAGGTGGGCCTGAGGGTCAATGCCGACGTTCACCAACAGCAGATTCCTCAATGGCCGGACGCCCCGGGACAACGCTTCCCGTTCCGCCGGGGCAATCGGAAATGGCAGGAACGCAGACAGGGCATCAAGCATTTCACGCAACTCGCTGACGGACGCAATACTGTTGCCCGACCGCACATTCAGCCGAGTCGAGCGGGTCAGCAGACCGTTGCAATAGCACCAGACCATCAGTTCCGCCAGATTGCCAGAGCGACGGATAACCGGCTGCCAGAAAGCGTCTGCCGGGTCTTCGAGGTCCCGGTAAAGCAGCCAGCCGTCGGCGTCGCCGCCCTGCTCCGACTGATGATGAAATGCCAGGTTTTCCTCCGCCAGCGACGGGGCCAGCCCGGGATTGATCTGCTCGATCTTGCCCGCCTTGCGCTGAAACGCGGCATAAAGCTTGCGGCCGAGGAGATTGATATCGTTGGCGCTGATGGCGGCGCGTTGGCCATGCTCCCTGGCCATTTTCGACAGCAGGCGGTAACCGTGGGTCAATTCGTTGACGATGGTGCGACGCAGGGTGGTGACATCCTCTGCCCGCCAGCGTTGACGATCATCCAGCTCCGCCAGCGTGTTTTCACTCCAGCCCCAACCTGTCACCAGCTGGCGCAGCAGGCGGGCACGCCACTGCTCACCGGAGACCTCGGACCGTGTCAGTGGCAAACCGGCTTTCAGATACAGGCTCCGGCGAATCAGGTCCAGCCTCGACGCCACTTCCGGCCCGGTCAGCCAGCCCTCCAGCCGATTGTAGAGCATGACGTAAGGGTCCAGACGGTCGGCATCGGTTTCGCCGCGGAAAACGGCCCGCTTGAACTGGCTGGACAACAGAGCCTCACCGGTGGTCCGCGCATAACATTCGATCAGAAGGAGTTTCAGAATCGACTTCCAGGGCGCATCAATCCCCTTGTACAACTGCCAGACGCCCGCACCAAGGAATTCTTCCTCCGGAATCGCCGGCACCGGGCCAAAATCGATATAGTCCTCGGCGCGCACAAACCGGTAATCTACCAGCCTGCGCATGCAGTCATCGTAGGTTTCCTCCCGCTCCGCAGGAATCAGCCACCACATGGGCCAGGCACCGGCCAGATGGATGCTGGTCCGGTAGAACTCGTCCAGCAGCAGGAAATGCTGGGCGCTGCCACAGTTCTCGCCGGTCACCTCTACCCGTTGCCGACCGGCACGCCAATCCGAAGCACAGAAGACGAATACGTGCAGTTCGACACCGAAAGATTCCGCCCAGCGGGCCAGCTTCGCGGCTTTGCGCTCAAGACAGCGGATACCCCGCTCGGGCAGGTCACTGCGGTGACAGAGCCAGACATCGAGGTCACTGGCCACGGAATGGCCAAGGGTTCCCGGGCTGCCCATCAGGAACATGGCGTCCAGATCCGGTTTGCGCTTGCCTTCATCCTTCAGCGAAAAAGTCCGGGCCAGT
The DNA here is from genome assembly GCF_056857715.1 of Marinobacter sp. L-13. NCBI lineage: Bacteria > Pseudomonadati > Pseudomonadota > Gammaproteobacteria > Pseudomonadales > Marinobacteraceae > Marinobacter > Marinobacter sp. L-13. The sequence goes on along the minus strand of NZ_JBSXNQ010000056.1, from coordinate 21,929 downwards.
CGACGAGCGGCATTGATGGTGGCCGGTGACGGCTGATAGTTGCTCAGGCCATAGGGGCAATCGCTGTCCAGGTAACCGGGCAGGGCCGGATGATTGAGATGAAAAACCAGTGGCAGAATCTCCAGCACCATTTGCTGGCGATAGGACAGGGCCGAGTGGGCACGATTCCAGCGCTGCTGATTGACCAGCAGAAACCGGTCCCTCAGGCGACGGAGGGTCTTGCGATCTATTCCCTCCTCAAAGTCGAGGGAAATCGGGGCAACGTGGGCGGTCAAGGCGGCTCCGCAGAGAGGTTCTTTTCAGCATCAGTATGAGTATGATGTCGGCATCGTGGCAAAACCTTTAAAAAAATAAAAGCTGCAGGACACGCGAGGCTTACCCGCTGTGAAAGAATTCATCATTCGCCGCTACCGTTCGGACCAGTCCGCGACCTCCGGGCGCCAGACCGTTTTACGCATCGACGATGAAGGAAAAGTACTGTTCGCTGACCACCAGGCCGAGGCAGTGCTCGGTTATGAGAGTAGTGAACTGGAAGGCCAACCGGTGCACCGGATCCTGGCATCTCGCCAGGATGATCCTTTTGCACCGGCAAACCGCCACCGGATCGAGCGTGGCCAGAACGTCCTGGTGACCTTCCGGCACAAGGAAGGTTTCTTCTACACCGCCTGCCTGAGCCTGCGACTCGACGTTCGGGATTCCGACAAGGCGGCGAGTGCCACGATTGCCCTGTGCGACAGCTCAAGCAGGGATTCCCGCCTGTTGCGAGCAGCGGAGAGCATTGCCGGTTTCGGGATCTGGGAACTGGACACCCGCACGAATGAAATGACCTGGACCGAGGGAATGTTCCAGCTTCTTGAGCTGAGACCGGGCGCCGAAATCACGCCCGAACAGGCGCTTTTCTACTGCCAGACCGGCCAGGCCAGGGTCCGGGCCATGTTCCGCCGTTGCCTCCGAACCGGAGACGCATTCTCCCTCAACCTCGATATCGTTACCTCGCAACAGAACCATCGGCGGGTGACGCTCAGTTGTCGGGCTCTGAAACAGGGCGGCCGGATTACCGGGCTCGGCGGCACCCTGGTAGACCGGACCGCCGATATGAAACTCGACAGGGCTCGCCAGCACGCAAACACCATGCTCGCAGCGGTCACCAGCGCCACCTCCGATCTGGTTGTGGCGGTCGATCTCTCGTTCAACCTGCTCCACTTCAATGACGCCTGGGCCAGACAGTTTGCCGAAACCTTTGGCGGGCGCCCGGAGGCAGGCGACAACCTGAGCGACTTGCTTCAGGAGTTCCCGAACGAACGCAGGCTGATGGAACGGCTCTGGCACCGGGCCTTCGAACGTGACAACTTCGTGGTCGAGATGCCCATGGCCCAGCAGTCGCGCCAGCTACCAGTGCATGAATTCCATTACCAGCGCCTGACCAACGACCAGGGCGAAATCACCGGCGCGGTGCACGTGGCCCGTCGCATTGAGCCCAGGCTGAATCACGCCTCCAGTGAGGAATACCGGATACGTCACGATCCGGTTACCGGCCTGATGAACAGAAAGGCATTCATCGCTCGGGTATTAAGAACCCTGGAGCAGAAAACCCATCGGGAATCCTGCGACAGCCTGCTCTACCTGGATCTGGATGAATTCGAACGCTTTAACGATCTTGCTGGCAGCGGCACCTGTGATCGCTACCTCAGGGAGCTGGCCGGCAACCTCGGCGTGCGCGTCCGGCAGCGTGACGCCCTCGCCCGCCTCGCTGGCGACACCTTCGCCCTTCTGATCGAGAACTGCCCGGAAGCGCGGGCCCGCAAGATTGCCCAGGAAACCCTTGATTTGATCGGCGACTTTGTCTTCGACTGGCAGGGTCACAGCCTCCAGACCACCGCATCGGGCGGCCTGTTGATTCTGGACAACGACGTCCCTGCGGATCCGGAGCAGCTTCTGGTCCAGGCTGCGGACCTGTGCCACACCGCCAAAACCTCCGGACGCAACCGGGTTCACGCGGCCAGCGCTATTGCCAACCAGACGGACGATTCAGTGGCCAGCAAACGGGTCGAGCAGATCCGCGACGCGCTGGACAAACAGTCGCTGATTCTGGAATACCAGGCCATGAGGCCGGTGGCCAGCCCCACCTGGGGCGATCACATCGAAATCCTCTGTCGGATTCCAACAACGTCGGATGATGAGACGACACTCCTGCCCGACGATTTCCTGCCCATTGCGGAACGGTTTGACCTGGCAAAGCGCCTGGATCGCCAGGTGATCCGGCAAACCCTGGAATGGCTCGGTAACCAGCCCTTGCTGGAACCCCGATTGAAGTACTGTGGATTTAACCTGTCACTGGCAACTGTGTTGGATGACACCTTCGCCGACTTCATGGCCGATGCCCTGAACCAATCCCCGTTTGCCCCGGACTGTTTCTGCCTGGAAATCCGTGAGGCCCACGCCACCCAGTATCCCGACGACGTGGCCGTGCTTTGCGACGCCCTGCATCGGGCAGGCTTCCGCGTCGCCCTGGACGGTGCCGGCGCATCGGTGGAAAGCTACAGCCTGGCGGCGAGATTACCCGTGGATATCATCAAACTGGACCGGAGAATGGTTCAGCAGCTGGAGGAGGACCCGGTGCAGCAGGTGATGCTGGAAGCACTGCACCGGATTGCCGAGGCCGCCGGCAAAGTGACGGTGGCCACGTTTATCGAAAGCGACGATGCCCTTCGCAAGGTACGGACTCTGGGCATTCACTACGGACAGGGCTACCGGCTATGCCGACCTGAGCCACTGGACGAACTCACGCCGGCGGCGGTAGACCTCGCTACAGGGCGAATCGGCGGTTAACCGTTTCGCCCCGCTGAGTGCGCCGGCTCAACCCAGCTGGTTGCGGGCCCGACCGACCGCCGCACGCACCTGATCCGGCGCTGTGCCACCGAGATGATCACGGGCCTGGACCGAACCTTCCAGGGTCAGCACATCGAAAACATCGGCGCCGATATGATCGGAGAACTGCTGCAGCTCTTCGAGGGTCATATCAGACAGGTCACGACCTTCAGCCACACCGAACGCCACGGACTTGCCCACGATCTCGTGGGCGTCCCGGAAAGGCACGCCTTTCTTGACCAGGTAATCCGCCAGATCGGTGGCGGTCGAGAAACCGCGCTTGGCCGCCACCCGCATGTTGTCGGCCTTGGAGCGAATGGCCGGAATCATGTCAGCGTAGGCTTTCAGGCAGCCCTTGATGGTATCGACGGTATCGAACAGGGGCTCCTTGTCTTCCTGATTGTCCTTGTTGTAGGCCAGCGGCTGGCTCTTCATCAGGGTCAGCAGGCTTATCAGGTGGCCGTTGACGCGACCGGTCTTGCCCCGCACCAGCTCCGGCACATCCGGATTCTTTTTCTGCGGCATGATGGACGAGCCGGTGCAGAAGCGATCCGGCAGATCAATGAAATCGAACTGGGCGGAGGTCCAGAGCACCAGCTCCTCGCTGAACCGGGACAGATGCGTCATCAGCAGCGCCCCAAAGCTACAGAATTCAATGGCAAAGTCCCGGTCGCTGACGGAGTCCAGGCTGTTCTCGCTGGGCCTATCAAAGCCCAGCAGCCTGGCGGTCATCGCGCGATCGATGGGGTAGGTGGTGCCCGCCAGGGCCGCGGCACCCAGGGGCATCACGTTGACCCGCTTGCGACAATCCTGCAGGCGCTCGCCATCCCGTACCAGCATTTCGTACCAGGCCAGCAGGTGGTGCCCGAAGGTGACCGGCTGGGCGGTTTGCAGATGGGTGAAGCCGGGCATGATGGTCTCCGCCTCGCGCTCGGCCAGGTCCAGCAGGCCCGCTTGCAGGCGTTTCAGTTCCTCGGCGATGACATCGATTTCGTCCCGCAGGTACAGACGGATATCCGTAGCCACCTGATCGTTGCGGCTACGACCGGTGTGCAGTTTCTTGCCGGTGATGCCGATACGGTCAGTCAGGCGTGCCTCGATATTCATGTGCACGTCTTCAAGGCTGACCGACCACTGGAAGTTGCCGGCCTCGATGTCTGCCTTGACGCCTTTCAGGCCCTCAATGATCTGGTCCCGCTCGTCGGCGGTAAGCACGCCAACCTCGGCCAGCATGGTGGCATGGGCAATGGAACCGGTGATGTCGTGATGGTACAGGCGCTGGTCAAATCCCACAGATGCAGTAAATTTTTCAACAAAGGCATCGGTGGGTTCACTGAAGCGCCCGCCCCAGGGTTTTTCAGAGCTTGTGGTCTGGTCAGACTTTTTCTGATCCGTCATTGCTTTAGTCCTATAGTAACATGTAACTTTTGCTTAAGCGTCTGTTTTCACGTGGAATTGTAAAAGTGACACTTTTTGCTATTTTTCGGGTAATTTTGTCCTCATTGTAACGCTTCAAGATTCTGGAATCGCGCTAAATATCGTAGGACGGCTGGGGGTTGCCAAACATATCTTGGGTGGTTGCTGTTCGAACTCGGCATGGGGAAAATTTTCCTAAAGCCTAAAATCGTTCGTAAAGGTCGCAAAGCGGACATTCAGATGGTGCGATAAGGCCGCAAACACCGCCGGCGTTTGCGTCTGAGTGCTTTGACTTGTTGGGCTATTCTTTCGTCAGGAATAAAAACTCGCCAACGAGGTCATTCCGTTTAATTCCTTGAGGGATGAATCTATTAGATTTTCCATAGGGGATGTACTTGCCAGTTACTGTTATTTTAGATCCCCCACTAACCGGTATTTCAATGTGCTGAGATTTTTCAAGAGTTATGTTGGAAGCATATACAGTCTTGTCCACCATAATGGAGTGAAGTTCTGTAGTCTCGTCCTCTATCTCAGCAATTATTACGGCCCGCACATCTTCAGGAACAAAAAACCTTTCTTCACCTTTCTTGTTTTCGCAGTGAGATAAGAGTTCTTTAACATATACGACCTTATCGCTAACAAAGAATAGATGAGGACAAGACCCACATTGCCAATGACGCTCTATAGAATACATATTTGATAAATCAAATGTATGGAACTCCTGAGAAATCCTATTTCCATTCTTTATAAAATGCAGTTTTTCCGGAAGCTTTCTTCCGCCGAACGTATAAACTTCACTCACATTATTTTCTGTTATATTTCCGTGCGAAACTATCTGCACCTGTTCTTCCCAACCCCCGCTGCTAGATGATGACCATTTTTGTCTCGATAGTGAGTGTAGAGGCGGAAGCAACAAAGCCATTGGGAATAATACTGTTGCTCCAGCCTGTATAGGCATCTTTGGCAAGGGGATATTCTCAAGAGAATCGACCGGCTGATCAAATTTAGTAAAACCATCATAAACCTGATTCTGTGCATCAATAGAATCTAACGATAAGGGCTGGTCAGAAATATTTGTAATAGCTGCAAAAGAGCACCAGAGCTTCCTAAATATGTATTCTTCCTGAAACTCGATTCCCCCGCATGCATTTTCATAGCAGCCAATAATGGCTGATACATTATCAATGGGCATCCCAGCTTTTAGCATTAGCTTCAGCAAACCATCTTTTTCAGAGTACTTTTTTAATTCCTCAATTGTTGGGGTTCTCACAACTTCAAAATATGAATACTCATCCTGACCTTCCTTTGTCACTACAGCATCAGGATGCCGATCTAAATAGTCCTTTTTGCTTTTATAGCGCTCACCCCACGCATTAGCATGCCTGTATGATTCCGGATGATTTTGAATGACTTTTTCAAGGTATTGAATTATTTCATTTTTTACCAAAAGAGGCTTGTTGACAGGAAATTTAGAAAGGTCACCTTTTGCTATTTCTTCAAGATTTTCATAATTTTCGCAAACAAAATATTGACATAAAAAAGAATCGGGCTCAGATGGCACTTTGATGTTGTTCGTGCGTACGATCTCTAACCACTGCGCCTTTGCTTTTTTCAGTTCTCCAGGTGAGAACTTGGTTCCTCTAGGGTGTTTAGGGTTGTAATGACCAGCATCAGCATGGCAATCGAAACAAAGCGCTATGGCATTTTCATATTTGTTTGAGCCGCCCAAGGCCTCCTGCTCAATGTGATGAACTTCTACTTTAACGCCCTTATACCGGTGGCAGACGCAACAATGCCTTGCAGTATCCGCAAGTATTTGATCTTTAATCTTCCTTGGAAATCCCAATTAGTTGTCTCCGTTCTATCTTAAAGTACAAGGGCTTAATGCTATGCGCAGCGGCCAATTTGGAGGCACAAATGCGCCGGAAAACTAGTCTGACTGTAGCTACTGGTTAACTTTATGACGCTTAATTTTTATTGGTTTCACTGCTTCCATGATGTTTTCTAACTTCCGGATATTGCTTTTCAACCTATTTTCTGGAGAGAACAGGACACAGAAGAAAATAAAATCCGTAAATTGTACAAAGCCCGTGTATTCTGGCGATGGATATTGACTTACATAAGCAACCCGAAGCTTCGTTTCTGCGTCTTTTCGTTTGATCGTTGGTATAAAATCAATCACGCATTCCTGATCGACTTTCAGCAGATTTTCCTTTTGAAGCTTCAGCAAATCCTCTAGATCATGGCCGTCCTTTCGTCGATTCCAAAAGTGAACGTACATGAATTCAGCATCTTTCATGGCTTCGTCTAACGTGCGGCCTTGCTGATAGAGCGTCGCCAGCCAAGCTGGTGTGGTTTGAATGTCGACAACCCAGCCAAATGGAGCAGGAATTAAAGCACCGCAATCACCAGCATAGGGGATCGCACCATACGCTTGGAAGCGTTTAAGTTCTTCGAAGTTAAGGATGTCTAATTCAATCTCGGTAGGCCCGAAATGCGCTCTGTTGTATGCTGCCTCCGAAAAACCCTCTTTCGAGACTAGCAACCCTTTGTGGGCTCCAATGTCCTCCAGCATGCCTATATAACTTTCGACTGCTTTAACATCGACCTTCTTATTTAGGTATTTCCCGTCAATAGCGATAACGATTCGGTTTCCCGCTACATACTGCTCAATCAAAATGTCAATTTGGCGCTCAGTCTTTGAATATAGTCCTGTTTTCCGAGCATCCAACGTGATTTCGGCAGCAGGGTACTGCCCCTTAAAATGCTCGAAAATCTCCTTTTCGTATTCTTTCCAGTCCATCTCTCACCTAGTTTTAAAAAAGTTAACGCTTTCAGCGGAAAGGCGAGATAGGAGCGACCTTCCCTGCGCGCGGCCATAACACGTTCAGTCAAAGGCTGACTGAAAACGGTTAGTAAATTGATTCATTTCTTTGCTTACTTTGTAGGACGCGCACGCCATAATTTTTCCAAAGCTACGGGCTAAGTAGAAATTGGCAACCCGCAGCCAGACCGCAACCATATCTTGGTTTTTCTTGGTATTGCTATAGAGTTTTTTCTCGTCACCAAACCATAGTTGTACAGGTAGGGAGTGCACGAAAGAAGATAGATCAGTAAGAACAGCAAGAACAAAATCGGTATTTCCGCCACAAGCGAGTTCAACTCGCTCTCTGCGGCTTCTATAAAAAATTTGTTCACCGTCTTTTAACCGCGACATTTTTTTGTTGAACAACGAAGATGATCTAATTCGATTCCAGTACCAACTTTTGGTATGCGGAAATAATTTTTGAGCCTCTTCGGGTGTTATTAAATTTTGTACCTTATGGATTCTGCTGCTGATATATAGGCCAAGAATATCTCGGTGAAGAGTCCACTCTTCTTCACTGTTTGATGTGACAAGCATCTCTACCACATCATGCGTATCCACGAGATTGCGCACAAGACTTGCAATAGAGCGTTTATCTAACATCTCCGATGGGTTATCCAAAGGAGGCAATACTTTGAATAAAGAAACCGCGGATGCTTGCAAAGTTGTGGCGAGAACCACTGTTGGCCAATCTTTAAATGCACCAGCGTCGAAATCTTGATGCATCTTATAGATGTATGGTTCGAACGCGTTTATCCCCATTAACAGGCCGGTGCCTTGAGATTCTAGGTGGTTTTTCATTTGTAACACTGTCCAGTAGTTTTCTAGCGCCTGGGATCGACGGCCGTTTTGGAGGCGCACCGCGCCGAAAAGCGGTCCGCTCCGCTGCACCACCTAGTTAAAAATCATTGCCCGCTAGCTTCGAGAACAATGAGTGATTCCCAATACCCGCAAACTGGTCATAACCTATCCAAAGCTTTTGCCTTCCAGCGGCGTAGCTGTCAATTTGATACTCATCAAAAATAAACTGGACACCGTTTTTTTCTAAAACAAAGTTGGAAAAATTATCGCCTTTCGGCTCGGTGCCTTTGATAACCCAATTTTCACTATATTGTCGATTCGATAGCAGTCTGCTTCGAACCAATTCTGAAAGGTCACCTAGCGACGAGTTTTCAGCGAGAAGATCCCTAGCGGTTATAGGTTGAAAAGGGCTGATCAAGAAATTCTGAACGCGCGTATTACGGCCACCGTGCGCAGAGCCGGTGAAAAACCTATCTAGTGTGTACTCCAGACTGATAACCACATCATCATTACGAATTATTTGGTAACTGCCACGCAAACTACTAGGGACTTTATAAAAACTCTCAGTATCTGGATTGCCTTCTTCTTTAACAGGCATGACTGTTTCCTGATGATGCCTGAAATCCGCCAAAAGCTCATATCCCCACGCCTCTACATTTTTAGAAACAATGCGTTGTACTAGACCTTCAAAGTCCGGAAAGTCGAACTGGAATGTAAAACCTGGCACGTCCGTGTTCCTTTCAAATATTCGCCGCCGAATCTCAACAATTGGCGCCTCAAAATTCGCTTGCATTCCTGGCCCACTACCTGCGGTGAGTGCAGCTTTGTATTGAAGCAAAGCCTTACGATCAATCTCACCTTTATGAGCTCTGCGATGGCAGATCGGACAGAGCGCAATCAAGTTTGAATACTCATGGTTTTTGCAAGCTTCCCAGGGAACGATGTGGTGCACATCAAGCTCTGTTTCACCACATCGAGGAATAGCACAACGGTGGCCGGCTTCGACCAAAACGGCTCTCCTAATCTCCGCTGGAATTGAAGGTCTTGCCATAGTTTTTCCTGATTTTTAACGCCGCGCTCTGGGGCGAACCGAAGCGCAGCGTAGCTTTGTTCCGAGCAGCGCCTCGTTTCTATTCTCCGCTGGACGGAAATTCCAGCTCCTCGTAGAGGCTTTGTAAGCAGCTGTCTATATTTCTTATCGCTGATTCATAGACTGGAATAGTGCTTTTTGCCATCTTGGAACCAGCCTCCTCACCAAACACCGCAAGCTCCATACTGCACATCATGGAACAATTATGATGCAACTCAGCTAAAATGCTTCTCGACTTCTTCGAGAGAAATATAAAGTCCTCCTGCTCCATTTGATGTAGAGCAGTAATATGCTGTAAAGCTGCTTTGTCGATGCCTTCTGCCAGCACATTCAAATTTGGATGTAACTCTCCTCGATCATCATATGACCCTAAGGCTGCTTCACAGTATTTTTTAAAATCGACCAGTCTTTTTTGCAACCGCTTGAAAACACGTATTTTTTCATCAAGGAGGATGTTGTTTTTTCTCGACAATAATGAAAGATCAACTTTCAAACGCTCAATCTCGGTAATGTATCCAGTTTTTACGTCTTCAACTTTTCGAGTGATGTCACCTATATCTTCCTTTGTTGCAAGGTTCTTTCCTTTTTCCGAAGAGTACGAAAATAGGTATTTCCTAAACAGAAAAAGGCTGCCTATTCCAAGCAAAATCAAGACCTGCAATCCTATCAAAATATAATTCATAATTTTGCTCAGAACTCCAAAGAAGGATCACGCCCGCAGCATGCACGGTTTTGGAATGGAGGCGCCGCTGCAATTGAAAAGCTGTCGCCGTGCTTGCAAAGGTTAAGCAATCTTCGTTCACGAAAGACGTTGGTGCGAGGCAGGGGACTCGAAGCCCTCTGCGCTTCTCTTGGCAGGATAAATATTCCGCAACTGATAACCTCTCGGCTGGATTGGAAGTGTCCCACCATGGCCGCGCAGAAACGCCACACCGCACCAAACGCATGATGTTACGAACGAATTTTCCATAAGCATCCCCTTCATCACTTGAAGTGAAGCGAAGACCCAAACTTCCAATCCAAACAAGACACTCACTGTTTCTTCAATATTTACCTGAATGTCCAAGCTTTTAGATCTGTTGTCCGTCAGGAGTCTCTGTAACTGGCGCAAGACCCGCATTCATCTCCAGCCATTCCCATAGCACTTTCGACACATTCGACAAGTTCATCCCTACTGTTGAACCCGTCCATCGCATCGGGAACCTCATTAACGATCTTGTCAGCCAGTTCCTCGTAGTCAAAAAACTCCATGGAATCTAAGTAAGTTCCCGGGTGAAACTCACACTCCTCTGCCGCACCAACTTGCACACAGAGGGCGAGTGCATGGTCGACTTTTCCTTCCTGCTCCATTTGGTGATGCTTTGCACGTCCCATTTTTCCCTCCAAATACACCGCGATTGACCAGTTTTTCGTACTACTCTAGGTTGTAAAAGGTAGTACAGTTATACATATTGGGACAGTGCACTGTTGTTAAAGTCATGATTATCAGATTCTGAAGCCACCCTGCTTAAGGCCGAAGCTCTCCGGTGCTCTGGCAAGGACATAGACTTGCCCCGATCGATCTAGTGGACCGGGGCAAGTCCAGGTAAGGGCCGAAAAGATCACCATACACTTATGCGAGGCAACTTGAGAGAGGACATGGAGCGGCAAATTGCCCATTCACGAGTAGTACATGAGTCCGACCTGGCCGATGGATTTGGGCTCACTTCGGCTCTGACTTCTCTGCATAAGAAGTACGGACCGATCATGAAAGACTTTGGTTGACAGTATCTATTCCCATCTTAAACACGATGCATTTACCCCATTACACGCTATGTTTGCCGATATCACCTTCATCGTTCAACATACGCGCTGCAATTGAGGCAGGTCGTGAACGCGAGCGGAATCATCAAACAGGTGGCGGGACATCCTTTTCCGCCACGCTTTTACCACTGAGCTGCCTAGATCGGGAAGTGATAGCAGAGCGTTTCAGGCATCCTCGGCCACAGCGATAATCTAAAGGCTGAAATCTAGACCCACATTATTGGCGATCGACGAGCTGGAACAGTTAGTCCATTTGATCGTTTGCCGGGTTCTTGAGAAACGACCAAGCGCTCAACTGGGGCAGAAAACACCAAGAATATGAGGCGCTGCGAATGTTCGCTTTTGTTTAACGACTGGAGAAGCCTGATCGAAACCCGAGGGTGATCATCGACCGGGGCTGGCAGCGTCTGCGGCATCCACAGTGACCAAGGAAACAAGTTACGCAGCTAGATCTCAATACTCTCAGCTATCTCCAGAGCATCCTCGACCTCGACACCAAGGTACCGCACGGTGCTCGACATATTTGTGCGTCCCAACAGCAACTGGACGGCTCGAAGATTCTTGGTCTTCTTGTAGATCAATGTCGCTTTGCTACGTCTCATTGAATGAGTTGCGTAGACTGAAGGATCAAGTCCAATGCTGGTAATCCACTTTTTGACAAGACGGGCGTATTGATGAGTGGTGATATGGTCATACTTTCGCATCCGGCTCGGCCACAAATAATCCATACCCGACAGTCCGCGCAACTCGATCCATGCTTCGACCGATTCGCGAGTCTTTTTGGTTATCTCAAACTGAACAGGCTGACTAGTCTTCTGCTGGATGACTTGCGCCCGATCCAGAACCTCACCGTTTCTGGAAATATCTCGAACCAAAAGCTTTACCAGATCGCAGGATCGAAGTTTGCAGTCAATAGCCATGTTAAACATCGCCAGCTCGCGGATGTTCTTCGCTATCTCTAGACGAATACGGACAGCCCATATTTGTTCGAGTTTGAGCGGTAGCTTCTGGCCGACGAGCTTCCCTTTGTTCCAGGGAGCTTTGCTGGTAGGAACCGTCATGACGTGGCCCTCTTCGGAGGGTAAGGGCCTTTAAGTATGGTTCAGAAAATTGTTCCCTGCTGGCCAGCCTGGTCGCAAAGCGGACATTTAGAATGGGCGGACAACGACCGGCACAGCCAAGCTAATGCCCCACAACTAAAAGCCGGATACACCTGACAAACTGTAATGCCCAGGCGCTTACTCGCTGAAAAGAGCGGCGCGTTTTATCCCCTCATGAGAAATTCGGGCTAGTCCACGAATTACCTCGAAGGCCAAAATGTTTAATTTTCCGATAGAGAGTGGCTCGTGTTATTCCTAATTCTCGAGCCGCGGCACTGACGTTGTGATTGTGTTTCTCGAGCACACATCGCACCGCTTGGCGCTCCGCGGCGGCGAGTGTGCCGCCCTCGCCAACGTCCACCTCCGCAGCGCCAGTTTGGCTCCTAATGTCGTCGGGTAAGTGCTCAACATCGATAACCCCCTGAGTAGAAAGCGCCTGGCCAAGATTCAGAGCCTGTTGGAGCTCCCTGATATTACCTTTCCAAGAATGGTGCCTTAAAAGATTACGGGCCTCAGCTGTCAGTATTGGCGGGGATCCTTCCTGTGACATAAGGGCCAGCAAGTGATCAATCAAAGCATCAAGGTCTTCACGCTCTCGCAGAGCTGGGAGCTGCACCCTGAGGCCATTGATTCGGTAGTAAAGATCGCTCCGAAAGTCCCCACTCTCCATAAGCTCATCAAGGTTCCGATGTGTCGCACAGACCAGAGAAAACGAGACGGGCCGAGACTTCTCTTCTCCAAGCCTGGTGACAATGCGTTCTTGCAAAACACGTAACAACCGTGCTTGAAATTCTACCGGCATATCGCCTATTTCATCCAGGAAGAGCGTACCGCCGTTCGCTTCCTCAAATTTCCCCTTGGCACCCCCACGTCGGGCACCAGTAAAAGCGCCGTCTGCATAGCCAAACAACTCTGATTCTATCAGGCCGGCAGGAATAGCCGAGCAGTTCACGGCAACAAACGCGCCTTTTGAAGAAGGCCCATTGGCATGTAGCGAGCGCGCTAAAACCTCTTTGCCTGTTCCGGTTTCCCCAGTCACCAGAACCGGAACTCCAAACTGAAAGGCCCGATGCGCCTTGTCAAAAAGTGGTTTTGTTGGCTCGCCCACATAAAAAGACTGACTGATGTCCGGCCGTCTTTGCGGTGGCGTCGATTTGACGCTCACGAGCCCTTTCCGAAGACTTTCAACCTTAAGAAAAAGCCTTGCCCCATTGTGACATTCCACCTCAACAGGGCTTTGTTGTGATCCCTCAATCTCGGCAGCGCGGCATGAAAACAAGTCTTTGAAACAGACATGACTCTGCATCTTCTCGAGAGAATCGATATCCAGCATCTGCCTGGCCGAGGGGTTTGCACCTAAAACTTCACCATCCTCGCCGAAATGTATCAAACCACGCATAGGTGACTGCGTAAGCTCCGGACGATAGTGAAGCGCGAGGACTAAGGCGCCACGCAAATCGTCGACCATTCGATTCTCAACAGACCGAGTTGCGAGCGCAACTGCTTCAAGAATCCCGACCGGTCGGCCATCATAAGGTTTTGAAGCATTCAAAGCCCCGACCAGCGACCCTGCAGGGTCAAAAATGGGCACTGCCACGCAGGATAGATCGCGGAAAGAATGCAAGAAATGCTCACTTCCACACACAAGCGAAGGCCTGCCTTCTATCAAAGCGCAACCGGGGGCATTGGTTCCAGCTATATCCTCTGAAAGGTCCACACCAGGATTCAAAGCGGCTCCCAGCAATTCGTAGCAGGGACTGTCATTGCCGAAATATTTAATGCTGCGGCCTTCTCTTTCCACACAGGCCAAAACCCAACCTGCAGAACTGATTGCACGAAACAACCGATGCATTTCAGGCTCGGCAAATGTCATGAGACGCTGATGTTGATTGCGGATATGAGAAAACTGGTCGAATTGCGCTGCCTCGAGTAAGAACTGATCAGAGGGGGACACGCCATGTTTTCTGCACCTTAACCAAGAGCGCAAAACCTCATCCCGCACCCACTGGGACGGTACAACACGCCCTTCGTCAAACAACTCACGGGCTTGCTGGACCTGAGTGTTCGGATCAACGATCTTTTTATGCATAAGGACACCCACCACTCTGTATTTTTTTTATTCAACCATCCAATTTTAGTGTATTGAAACGATCCACTTTTTTCCAAAAACTAAAACATAGATGCTATAAAGCCGCATAAGCAATTGTTTCATAATAATTTCCTAAGGATCAATCGATCTGGCATATTGATTGCTTCACGTCGAGTGCAATACCAACAAAACTAATAAGAGGCTGCACTATGTCATCTGTATCAAACTATAAGCAAAAAAGTTTTCTCGGTTCCAGAAAGGGGAATTTCAGCGTCGCTTCTGTTGGATTAACCACCATGTTGCTGACTTCCGGTAATGCAGTAGCTATTGACGTTGATGCCGGGGATTACACGGCACTGCCCGCCGGAACCAATCTTGGAATGGTCTACTATCAATACGCCACTGCAGATTCACTCTATTCGGATGGCGACAAAGCGCCCATTAATGCTGGATTAGACTCACAGGTAGGAATCCTGCGTGGGGTGCATTTCACTGAAATTGGCGGTTACACAGTAGACCCTCAATTTCTCCTCCCATTTGGCAAGGTGGAAGGAAAAGACGATACCTCTTCCCTTGGTGACACAAGTGGCATCGGCGACCTGATACTTGCGGCGACAGTTTGGCTGGTAAACGAGCCCGAAAGTAACACCTATTTCGGCATTACTCCGTTCCTGTATGTTCCGGTAGGGAGTTACGATCGAAATGACACATTAAATCTTGGCGAAAACCGGTGGAAACATACATTACAGGCGGGTTACATAACTGGTCTCACTTCTAACATCTCATTAGACCTGGTTGGTGACGTCACTTTTTTCGGCAAGAATGACGAACTCGGTGCCTCCAAGGCCACTTTGGAACAGGACCCCTTGTATCAGTTCCAGGGCTTCCTGCGTTATAACGTAACGCCGCAATTGGACCTTCGCACCGGCATTTCTCATTCGTTCGGTGGTGAAACACAGATAAACGATGTTAATCAGGACAATGACCTTGCGACCACGAAGATGACAATCGGTACGGCATGGTTCGCGAATCCGGGGCTGCAACTAATCGCAAATTATGGAAGAGATTTGTCCGTAGAAAATGGATTCAAAGAGCAACATCGACTCAACTTTCGTATTCTAAAAGCATTTTAAAACCCCATAAAAGAGCAATAACAACAAAAGGATATAATAATGAAACTGACTAATAGTCACTATAGAAAACGTTTCACAAATAAAGTAACAAGTAGTGCATTAGTTCCATTTTTAGTAATCGGAGCCAGCACTGTTATTGCGGCTGATCAGGTAAATCAAAGCTATATCATTGAAAATGCCAAAACGGGCAAGGACTGGCCAACCCATGGTTTTGATTATGCGGAGACGCGCTTTAGTCCTCTCTCACAGATTTCGGCCGATAATGTCGAAAACCTCGGGCTTGCATGGTCCTACAACCTCGGGTCTACCCGAGGAGTCGAGGCCACTCCACTTGTTGTGGATGGCGTGATGTATGTCTCTGCCTCTTGGAGCATCGTACATGCACTTGATGCAAAAACCGGCAAAAAACTCTGGACCTACGACCCTGAAGTGCCTGGTGAGGCAGGCTCAAGGGGTTGTTGTGATGTTGTAAACCGCGGTGTGGCAGTGCACTACGGAAATGTCTACGTTGCATCCTATGATGGTCGATTGATCGCCCTTGATGCAAAAACCGGCGAAAAAGTCTGGGAAATGAATACTCTGCCCGACAACGACATGAGCTACACGATTACCGGTGCACCTCGGGTTGTTAACGGCAACGTGATCATAGGCAATGGTGGGGCCGAATTTGGAGTCAGGGGCTACATCACAGCTTACGACGCCAAAACCGGGGCGCAGAAATGGCGTTGGTATACCGTGCCGGGAAATCCGAACGAACCGTTTGAAAACGAAGCCATGGCTCGGGCTGCAAAAACCTGGGACCCAAGTGGTAAATACTGGGAGGCCGGTGGAGGTGGCACTGTATGGGACTCCATCGTTTTTGATCCGGACCTGAATCTCTTGTATATCGGCACAGGCAACGGCTCTCCATGGTCACACAAGAAGCGTAGCCCGAATGGTGGGGATAACCTCTATCTATCCTCAATCGTTGCTCTCAATGCAGACACTGGTGAGTACGTGTGGCATTACCAAGCCACGCCCGGGGATAACTGGGACTACACGTCGACGCAAGACCTGATTCTCAGCGAGCTCATGATTGATGGAGAGCGTCGCAAAGTTATCATGCAAGCTCCCAAAAACGGCTTCTTCTTTGTTCTCGACCGGACAAACGGTGAATTCATATCGGCCGATAATTATGTCGATGTTAACTGGGCCACGGGATACGACAGCAACGGTCGTCCAATAGAAGTTCCTGAAGCACGATCCATGGACGAACCCTTCGATATTATCCCGGGGCCTTTCGGGGGACATAATTGGCACTCAATGTCTTTTAACCACCAAACCGGCCTGGCTTACTTCCCCACTCAGCACATCCCTATCACAATGGTTGAGGACCCGTCCTGGGAAAGCATAGAAAGCAATGAGCCAGGACAACCCATGAGTGGCGTAGGCTGGAACACCGCTTTCAAATTCAACGTGGCGGCACCATCAAGCAAGCCGTTCGGACGACTTACAGCCTGGGATCCCGTTACGCAGCAGGAAGCATGGCGTTACGAACATGTCTCTCCCTGGAACGGCGGAACCCTGACAACGGCCGGTAATCTGGTATTTCAGGGAACCGCAGACGCTCGCTTTATGGCATTCAACGCGCGAACGGGTGACCCCCTATGGGAATCCCCAATGGGTACCGGCGTCATTGCAGCGCCCATCACTTATGAAATAGACGGCACTCAGTATGTTTCTATTGCCGCGGGCTGGGGCGGAGTTTTTGGACAATCCCAGAGAGCCTCCGACCTCAAGACCGCCGGTACTGTTTATACGTTTGTCCTGAACGGTGATGCCGAGATGCCTGAGTTCACCAAGTATCAGCTGAACTCACTGGTTTCCGGCGTTGACTATAATCCCGACTTTATTGGAGAAGGCACGGCTCTCTACGTCAGTAATTGCGTGTTCTGTCATGGTGTTCCTGGTGTAGACAAGGGCGGTAATATTCCAAACCTGGGCTACTCAAAGAAATCAGTTATTGAAAACCTGGACGCCTTCCTGTTTCACGGTCCATTCGTTTCCCGTGGCATGCCTGATTTTACCGAAACGCTGAATGAGATAGATGTCGAGAAAATAAAAGCGTTTATTCAGGGTACTGCAGATGCTATCCGTCCGAAAAGTCAGTGATTTGAGGGAAACCAATGAATACGTTCACAAAACATCCACATGATTTAGAGAATAAAACCCGGGCGTTCCTGGCTCGTCAAAATCACCGTATGCTGATAGGCGGACAATGGGTTGATGCTCTGGAAAACAAAAGTATAGAGGTAGAAAACCCAGCTGAAGAAACGGTTATAGGAAGCATACCCCTTGCACATCCTGATGACGTTAACAAAGCCGTTAGCTGTGCAAAAAGTGCGTTCAATGGTGATGACTGGGGCCGAATGAGACCCTCCGCCCGTCAGAACATGCTTCTCAAACTTGCAGATCTGATTGAGCGAGATGCCAGAATCATTGCTGAGCTGGAAGCTATCGACAACGGCAAGTCTGCTGCTATTGCCGAAGCTGTTGACATAAGCCTGGGTCTGGAATTCTTTCGCTACATGGCCGGGTGGGCAACAAAAATTGAGGGCTCGACTCTTGATGTGTCCATGCCCTTTGCCCCGGCTGACTCTGACTTTTCTGCATATACCCGACGCGAACCCGTCGGTGTTGTTGCCGCAATCATACCGTGGAACTTTCCTTTTCTGATGGCCTGCTGGAAGCTGGCTCCGGCACTTGCAGCGGGTTGCACGGTTGTGTTGAAGCCTGCGGAACAAACTTCCCTTTCTGCCCTCTATCTGGGCGAGCTGATCGGAGAGGCAAATTTTCCTGACGGGGTTGTCAATATCATTACTGGCGAGGGCCAGAGCACTGGGTCGGCACTGATAACTCATCCTGACATCAACAAGATTAGTTTTACGGGATCCACTGAGGTGGGTCAGATCATAGGCCGTGCTGCGATGGATAATATGGCGCGAGTTACCTTAGAGCTGGGGGGCAAGTCTCCAATGATTGTCCTGGCTGACTGTGATCCGGAGAAGGCTGCGCAAGGGGCAGCGGCAGCAATCTTTTTCAACCATGGACAAACCTGCAGTGCAGGCTCGCGACTTTACGTTCACCGAAGCATTTCTGACAAGGTCCTGGATCGGCTCGCCGAGTTAGCAGAGGCAATCCCCCTGGGGCCTGGCCTGGATCCAGCTGCGCAAATGGGACCACTCGTGTCCAGGGTTCAGCTAGACCGGGTCTGTCGCTACATTGAGACGGGCCGCCAGGAAGGTGCCCGCCTGGTTACCGGTGGCGAACGTGCTGACCGCAAAGGTTATTACGTCAAGCCCACCATATTTGCGACCGAAGACGACTCTATGGTCATAGCCAAAGACGAGATCTTTGGTCCCGTTCTGGTGGTCATCCCGTTTGATGATATCGAGGATGTCGTAGACCGGGCCAATGATAGTCGCTATGGCCTGGCAGCGAGTATCTGGTCAAACAATCTTTCTCAAGTGCAACGCTTAATCCCGAAATTAAAGGCAGGCACTGTGTGGGTAAACGGGCACAACATGCTTGATGCAAACATCCCATTCGGGGGCTATAAACTCTCCGGGGTTGGACGTGATATGGGTAAACAGTCACTCGATTCATATCTTGAAACAAAGTCGGTTGTCATTGCCCTCTAGGACGAATGCTAAACCCCAGCTCTGAGAAGCAGGGGTTTAGCCTAGATAGGTCAACCATTCAATTTCCGAGAGTCGAATAACACCTTCCTCACAGGTGAGCCACAAAGCTTCACCGATATGGGGATGAAGAGAATGACGCAGGTCTGCTTTAAGGCTCCTTGCGCGATGCCGCTCGAAATAGTCAATCCATGCGGCGAGGAGTGCGGGCGGAGCACCGGTCAATGTATGTACAGTTTGGCGAGGAATAACAAATGCTAAAAGAAGCCAATAACTTCAGAAGCTTGGCAAAGAGCCAAGCTACGCTGCACTCGCTTCCAGTTCCTGACATTGGGCAGGACGAAGTTGAAATGGCGCGATTGCCCAAGGTCATGATTGCTGATCATCAGCCGCTTTTTCGCGACGCCATACGCGACATTATTTTAGTAAATCATCTTTGTGAACATGTCTTCGAGGTATCCAGCTTGAAAGATGCCATGGAAATCGTGAGTGAGCATGGCAGCCTTGGTCTCATCTTCTTCGATCTCGACATGCCGGAAATGCAGGGGCTTGGCGGTCTCGCTAGCTTAAATGAGATCGCACCTTCGCTACCCATCATAGTTATGTCGGTTAGAGTAAATAGGTATATCACTTCTCAGGCGATTGGCCGGGGGGCCATGGGAGTCGTAGCGAAAAATGCATCAAAAAATGAAATTGTCGACGCTATTCGACAGGTTTTGGATGGCAAGATTTGCATTTGTGCAGGCTCTGACGAATTCGAAAGTGGTAATGGTCTTGCTGCTGGCCGGGCCGGATCAGAAGCAGAGATAGATCGCAGCCAGTTTCAATCTTTAACAAAGCGCCAGTTGATAGTTTTAGAGAGAATAACACTTGGAGAGTCCAACAAACAGATTGCGTACAACTTACACCTGGCCGAAACGACCGTGAAGGCTCATGTTTCGGCTGTTTTACGTAAGCTAAATGTTCAGAACCGCGCGCAGGCGATCCTTGCAGCGAGTTGTCTCGACCTAGTTTCCCGAATGCGCAAATAGCCGGGTGTTTCGCTTCAGGGCAAACCTAAAACGGGGCCGGAGTCGAAAACTGACTGAAAAATCAAATCAGCCGGTGGGTGCTGAGAGAGTTCCAACTGACAGTTTTCGGAACGAATGTCAGGAACATTCGGAGCTTATGTAAACATCCCTGTTTTAGTTGCACCGCGGATTAGGGTTCTCCGCACGGTTGTGTTTTGCCAAACATTCCAATGTCGGAGGGTCTTTCGGTGACTCGTGGGGGGGAAGGCAACCAGGTCACGCGGCCGAAGAAAAGGTCCGCTTTATTGTTCAATTCGGTCGTTTCTGAATGTCCGCTTTTGTTTAGAAGCGGGAGAAAAAGGTTCTGGCCAAAATCTGCGTAGCGCTACTCACCCGATTTCCCCCTAAAAACTCTAACGTTTTTACTTTCCAAGATTGCCGAGAGCCGGCGATTTTCGAGTTCAAGAGTCGCGTTTTTCGAAGCAAGTTCGTTGCGCTGCTCGGTCAAATCTACGATTTTTTCCCGTAACTGACGATTCTTGAAACGCTCTTCCTTGAGTTTCTCGTGCTTCTCGTCACGCTGTCTCTGGATCGCCTTGTTGGAATTGCCCCGGATGCGTTCCAGCATGTCTGGGTAGTCTTTGTGGATCAAGGCACGACTGACTCCGGCCTCTTCGGCAACAGCGGCCACCGAGACTTTCCTGCCCTTCTCAACGACCTTAGGCTGGCCTTTTTCCAATCGAACAATGGCCAGCCGAATACGCTTGTGGGTCTCGGATTCAGATGACGTCGACATCGGTCAGTTGCTCCTTGAGACGGTTGATGTCCACGCCGAGATCGGTCAACACCCTCTCGCAGCGTTCCATGGTGCGCTCGACCGTCTTTGATCCCGAGTCATCCAGATCATCGATCTGTCGAAGCTCAATCTGTTGCAGGTAAAGTCCTTCCCAGAACGGCTTTTGGCTATCGTCAATACAACCGTGCTCGCAATCCTCGCATTGGCCGCCTGCACAGTCCACGCCGGTATCGTTGGTACACCAGGCGATGCCGGTGGACCGCAGGTACACCAGCTCGCTGATGGCCTCAATCATCTCTTTCCGATCTTTATAGGTACGGACTTCTTCCGAGCGGCTTCGCATTTGGCGGATATGGCCGGCCATGCCACCGGAAAGCCGAGTATCAGGCTCCAACCAATGACCGACAATCGCCTGACGTTTGCCGTCAAAAGCGGCGTAGATTTCGTCATAGAGCTCCAGATCCTGCGCCTCGTTCATTGCATACAGGATGGTCATATCCAGGCTCCAGTGCTTGAAGTGATCTCGCAGATACCGCAAGTCACCCAGCTTGTGATGCACCACGTAGTTAGCAAAAGTACGCCGGAATTGGTGTGAAGCAAGCTTCCAATCTATCCCGAGGTCCTTCGCAAACTTCCCGAGCCTTCGGTGCAGAGCGAGGCCACTCAGCAGAGAAATACTGTTTCTCTTTTGCGTTAACTTGGTCAGACCGATGCAACCTGAGCACTTTTCAAGACAAGTCACTTTGTTCAGGTCTCCCACTACTTTGGCTTCTTTCAGCGCCTGCTCAAGTTCAGCCTGCAAGGGCTCTACCAGCCGCTCCAGCACCTTTACCGCCTCAATCGCAATCTCCGGGCACAGCCATGATGTTTCGCCCGCATGAGTTTTGTCCGAACGTGAGCCGAGGAAGTAGAACCGCTCGCCATCTCGAACTTCGCTGTACCACTGATCCCTCCGGATGTTTCCGAGTTCATGGGCCCGGATACCGGTCGTCGCCAGAATGATCACGAAACAACCGTCACGCAGGTCGCGCAGTGTCGTACCCAGTGCACCTAGCCCCTGATCCCAACCTCGGGTTTTCAAAAACTCGACCCGCTCCTCCCATTGATCGTTATGGTTTTTAGAACAGGGTTGGAAGTCAGCTAGTGTCCCGTCTGGGTAATCCGTTTATTTATTATCAATAACACTCAGCTTTGCTCGCGTCACTGAAGTCATAATCGATTCTGCACTCTTGTGCCAGCGGAACGGCTTTGCCAGTTTCTCATTATGAGTTTGGATAAAG